>JBBQYN010000301.1:0-3407 GCA_038208655.1 Actinomycetales bacterium | reverse complement strand
GAGTGCCCGCGCACCCGGGTGGTCGCCGTGCGCCCACGCTGTGAGCGGGGCCTGCCCGGCCGGCTCGGCCTGCAGGGCGTGCGCCAGCGCTGCGGCGCCGTGGCCGCGACGTCGGTGGGTCGGGTCGATCACGAGGTCCAGTTCGCCGTTCCCGGTCACCAGCAGGCCCACATCGGCCGAACCATCCTGCGGTGTCGACGTGGTGACCATCCAGGCCGTGCGGCGGGAGTCCCGCAGGTCGAACCTGGCCTGCTCGTTAAGCGGGTCGTATCCGTCCGCCTGCAGGGCCGCCGCGGCGACCCGGTTGATGCGCCCCTCCGTGTCGGCGTGGGCGCGGTCAAGGGGAGAGAGGTCAGTTGCCAAGGGAATGAGGAACCCGTTCGTCGTTTTCTTCGTGCACATTGAAGCGGTACCCCACGTTGCGCACCGTGCCGATCAGGGACTCCTGATCGCCGAGCTTGGCTCGCAGCCGACGCACGTGCACGTCGACCGTGCGGGTGCCGCCGAAATAGTCGTACCCCCACACCTCGCTGAGCAGCTGCTCCCGGGTGAACACCCGCGACGGGTGTGCGGCCAGAAACCGGAGCAGTTCGAATTCCTTGTAGGTGAGGTCGAGCGGTTTGCCGTGCACCTTCGCCGAGTAGCTGGCCTCGTCAATGACGACCCCGGCCGCGCGAATGGTGTTGGACGATTCCGTGCGGGCGACCCGCCCGGCAGCGAGGCGGATGCGGGCGTCGACCTCCGCCGGGCCGGCGGTGTCCAGAACCACGTCGTCGACGCCCCAATCCGGAGAAACGGCCGCCAAACCACCTTCGGTGATCACCAGAAGCAGCGGAACCGAGATTCCCGTGGTGCGCAGAATCTGGCACAGAGACTTGGCGGCGGCCAGATTCTGCCGCGCGTCCACCACGATGATGTCCGAATCCGGCGCGGAAATCAGCTGATCCGGCTGCGCCGGGATGTACCGGGTGCTGTGGGAGAGCAGGGCCAGAGCGGGCAGCACCTCGGCAGCGACCGCCGAGGTCAGAATCAAAAGCTGCGCCACATGCCCTCCAAATATTGGTGGGCCTAATCCTAGCCTGTACGCATTTCCGGCAATCGGCAGGCAGAATAGAACGGTGAGCGCGCAGCAGAGGTCTATCGGTGTCGTCTGGCTGCTCGCCGTGCTGGGCGCGGTGCTGACCGGAGTGCTGTCGCCGGCCGACGACCGGTTCACCTGGCTCGGACTCACCCTCGCCGCCTGCACCCTGGTCACTCTGAGCCTGCAGATCGCCCTCGGCGAGAAGGTCGGCTACGTGCGCCGCACCATGGCCAGCATCACCGGCAGCGTGCTCGTGCTCGCGGCGGCCACCGGAATCTTCGCCCTGCTCGCTCTTCTGGGCTGACACCACTCTGGGCTGACACCACCACTTGCGGCCCGCACCGTCTCCTGGGACTGACGTGCGGCACACCGCGGCACCGGTATCGCCGCTCGGGCACCGGCACCACTAGACTCCAATCATGTCGCTGCTTGCAATTGAACTCTTCTTCCTGGGTCTGCTCGGACTGGCCAGCCTGTCGATCGCCTGGGTGTCCGGCATCGTCGTGGTGCGATTGTTCCGGGGGCAGCGGTAACGGTGCCGCCCGTCGACTCGATCTGCCCGGTGACCGCGCATGCGTGAGCTTCCGGTCGGCCTGCCGAGCGAACTTGTCCCGCTGTCCTGGCTCCTGGGCGTGTGGGAGGGCACCGGCGTTCTCGAATACACCATCGGCGACGAGACGGTCAGCCGCACCTTCGGCCACCGCGTCAGCTTCAGCCATGACGGATTGCCGCACCTGAACTACAGCTCCTACACCTGGCTGGAACCCGAACCCGCGCCGGTCACCGACGCGTCCGCCGAGTCCGACGACGAACCGGCCGCGCCGGCATCCATCGATGAGCCCGACCTCGCGGCGCCCGGTGCTGGCCGCACCCCTCTCGTCACCGAGACCGGTTACTGGCGCCTGAGCCGTCCGCACCGCGACGGCGATCCCGGCCCCGGCCTGCTGCCCGGCCGCGGCGACCCGCCGTTCACCTCGGCGGCGGCCGTGGAAACCCTGCGCAACGCCGCCGGCGGCTTCGACATCGAAGTCACCCTGGTGCACCCCGGCGGTGTCGCCGAACTGTACCTCGGCCAGGTTAAGGGGCCGCGCATCGACCTGGCCACGGATGCCGTAATGCGCACCGAAGGATCCAAACCCTACGCGGCCGCGACCCGCCTCTACGGGCTCGTCGACAACCACCTGCTCTGGGCCTGGGACATCGCCGCGCTCGGCCAGGAGCTGCGCACCCACGCCTCCGGTCGACTCGCGCACGTCGACTAGGCAGAATTGAACCAGTCCCGCGCTGCGGGACGGAAGTGAGCGTCATGACCGAGAACACTCCCACCGTGCCCACCGACGACACGGTCTCACCGCTGCTGCGGCTGCCTCAGGCCGTGCAGGCCGAGAACATCGATGCCGGAGTCGCCGCACACTACGGCAATCCGATGATCGAACAGCGTTCGCTGCTGGCCCAGAACGCCGTGGTCGACCTGTCCCATCACGGCGTGCTCAGTGTGTCGGGCCCCGACCGGCTGAGCTGGCTGAACTCCATCGCGAGCCAGGAGGTGCGGGGCCTGGTTCCCGGTGAGGCCACCGAGATGTTGCTGCTGGACCCGGCCGGCCGGCTCGAGTACGCCATCCGGGTTCTCGACGACGGCGTGGAAACCTGGCTCCTCGTGGAGGCTGCGGAACTGCCCGGGCTGCATGCCTGGCTCGACCGCATGCGGTTCACGCTGCGCGTGCAGATCGTCGACCACACGCTGGCCTACGCCACCGTCGCCACCCTCGCCGCCGACCCCGCAGACGTGGGCCTGCAGCCGGCCGCGCCGAACGGGGTGCCCCTGGTCTGGCACGACCCTTGGGTCGGCATCGCCCCCGGCGGCTACCAGTACGCCGAGACCGTCACGCACCCGGGCTCGCACTGGACCTACACCGAGGTGCTGCTGCCCCGGGCAGCGCTCGCCGCGCTGAGCGACGATCTCGCCGCCGGCACCCTGCTGACTCCCGAACCGCACCGGGCCGTGGTGGTTCCGGCCGGGCTGCTCGCCCTTGAGGCGCTGCGCATCGCGGCCTGGCGACCGCGCCGGGCCCGAGAAGTGGACGAGAAGACCCTGCCCCACGAGCTGGACTGGCTGCGCACCGCCGTGCACCTGAACAAGGGCTGCTACCGAGGTCAGGAGACCGTCGCCAAGGTGCACAACCTCGGTCACCCGCCGCGCCGCCTGGTGCTGCTGCATCTGGACGGCAGCGAAGGGGTGCTGCCCGCCCCCGGCGACCCGGTGCAAGCCGACAAACTGCGCCCCGAAGGGGAAGCGGAACGCGTCGTGGTGGGGGCCATCACGTCC
>JBBQYN010000300.1:0-3412 GCA_038208655.1 Actinomycetales bacterium | reverse complement strand
CATACCCATGATGTGATCTTCCATGTTCGGTGAAGCAAAGCCGTTCCATCCGTGGACCGGCGGTAAGGGTGAAACCTGTGGGCGGTGCGAACCGCGTGAAAAACGGGGTTACGAGACGGCGAGGTCGATCATCTTCGCCCGTTCGAATGCCGCGCGAGTCATGCCGACCGCGGCAACATCCGCCAGGCGGGCCAGGTAGGCGCTGCGGCGGGCCGGCGCGATACGCGACTCGGGCTGGTAAACAACTTCGGCGTCATCGGAGTAGTGGGTGCCGAGTCCGTCGCGCAGTAGGCGAATCGCCTCGGCGCGCATCTGCGACACTGCCGAGTGCGTGATGCCGAGATCGGCCGCGATCTCTTTCACGGTGCGGTCATCGAAGTAGACCTGCTCCACGATCTCGCGCATCTTCTCTGGCAGCGCCGCGATGGCCGCCCTCAGGTACGTCAGGCGTTCGTCGGAGAGCAAGGAGTCTTCGGGCATCGCGGTGTCGGAAACGAGAAATTCGGCCGTTGTGTCGTCGAGCGTCGAGAGGGTGCGGGCGGCGTCGGTCAGGCCGGCGGCGGCGGTGTCGCGGTCTACGCCGAGAGCGGCCGCGATCTCGTCGACCGACGGGGTGCGCCCGAGGGCGGCCGCGAGGGTGGTCTGCACGGCGAGAGTTTCTTTGATGCGGCGGCGGGCCGAGCGGGTGGCCCAGTCGTTGGCGCGCATGTCGTCGGCGAACGCGCCGAGGATGCGGCGCCGCGCGAAGGCCCCGAACGGAACCCCGAGGTCGGGATTGAAGGCATCCGCGGAGGTGATCAACGCTACGGCACCGGCGGAGGCCAGGTCGTCACGCGAGAGGTGCCGGGCCTTGGCCCAGACCTCTGAGACGAGGTAGCCCACCAGCGGAAGATTCTCGACGACGAGTGCGTTGCGGTCTGAACGATTCACGCAGGCCCCCCGGAGCTTCACATCTTCATGTCGTACTTTTGCGAGACGCGGGCGTAAACGCCCCCGCGTGAGGCTCAAACACCCTCTGCATTAAAGATATACACCGTGGCGCCACAAAGGGGGCCATTGACACCCCCTCTTCGGGGAAATTTTGGCGATTTTGACGGACAGACTCGCAGTACACCCCCAGAAATTGCCCACAAACACTGCTAACCGGCCCGAAAACGGTGCCGACAGTGTCACTCAGCAGGCGAACACTCTCCGAAAACGGATGCGTACCCGCCGTATTCGAAAGGCGGTTGGTGCACTCATGGGGGCCAACGAACTCTCTGCACTGATTTGGCGGGAACGCGAGCTTCTGGAACTGCTCATTTTCAAGCTCGAGGAAGAGCAGCTGCTGCTGCAGGGCGGCAAGGCCCGCTGGCTGCAGCACGCCACCCGGGAAGTCGAGCAGGTACTCAACCTGGTGCGTGAAGCAGGCCTCGGCCGCAGCGTGGAAGTTGCCGCCCTCGCCACGAAGTGGGGCACCACCGACGACGCCACCCTGCGGGAACTGGCCGCGAACGCCCCCGCCGGCCCGTGGGGCGAGATCTTCTCCGCCCACCTCAAGGCCATGGGCGACCTCACCGCCCAGATCAAAGAACTGCGCGACGCCAACTCCCAGTTCATTCGTGCCGCCGCCCGCTCCACGCAGGAGACCCTCGCCGGTCTCGGCACGGCCATGAACACCTATGACTCCCGCGGGCTCGACGGCGCCGCTCCCGCCCCGGCGGCCCGACTGTTCGACCAAAGCCTGTAGGGCACCCGGCATGAGCACCTTCGGTGGACTGAACACGGCGTTCTCCGGCCTCGTGGCCGCCCGCAAGGGACTCGACGTCGTGGGTCAGAACATCGCCAACGCCACCACCGAGGGATACACCCGCCAGCGCATCACGACGTCTGCCGCCGGCGCCACCGCGCAAACCGGCATGTTCAGCCAGGGCGCCCGCGTGGGTCAGGGCGTGTCCGTCGACGGCATCGCCCGCCTCGGCAGCGCCCAGCTCGACGTGACCGTGCGCACCGCCGCCGCGGCCAGCGGATACTCCGCCATTCGCGCCAATTCCCTCGCCGCGATGGAGTCCTCTTTGAAGGAACCCGGCGAGAACGGCCTCTCGGCTCAGCTGAGCGCCTTCTGGACCGGCTGGCAAGACCTCGCCAACAACGCCGACGAGAGCTCCCCCGCGGCCCTGCTGCTCGAGCGCGCCGGGGAACTGACCGCGCAGATCAAACAGGGCTACCAGGCGATCGACTCCGAGTGGAGCGCCGTGCGCGGCAGCCTCACCGGAATGGTGTCGGAGCTGAACGCCGCAGCCACGCAGGTTGCCGAGCTCAACGTGCAGATTCGCTCGGCGGCGGCCTCGGGTATCTCGGCCAATGAACTGCTCGACCGCCGATCGGCACTGACCACCACGATCTCGGCGCTGTCGGGCGCGACCGTGCGTGAGCAGCAGGACGGCACCGTCACCGTGCTCGTGGGCGGCAGCGCCCTCGTCGCCGGCGGCACCGCCAGCGCGGTGAGTGCCAACGGCGCCACGCGCATGGCCGCCGGCTCGCCGGTCTCGGTCAGCTGGGCCGCGTCCGGGAAGCCGGTGGCGTTGCAGAGCGGCGAGATCGCCGGCGCGGTGTCGCTGCTCGCCCCTGCCGCCACGGGCGGCACCGGCGGCGCCGGCGGGGCCATCGCCGAGGCCGCCGCCGGGTACGACGCGTTCGCCCTCGACCTGGCCACCAAGGTCAATGCCATCTACAGTTCTGGGGATTCCACCGCGCCCCAGTTTTTCTCTGGAAAGACGGCGAGCACGCTCAGCGTGGCCGTCGCATCCGCTGACAAGGTCGTCGCCGGAGACCCTAGCAAGGGTGCGTACGACGGCTCCATCGCCGACGCCATCGCCCAACTCGGTGCCGGAGCGGCAACGGATGCTGACGGCAAGCCGGTCGTCTCCCCCAGCTCGACATGGTCGAATTTTGTCACCACGCTCGGCGTCAAGACGCAGTCCGCGTTGCAGAACGCGAAGCTTGACGGCCTCACGAGCAACGCCGCCGTCGGGCAGCAGCTGGCGAACTCGTCGGTCGACATGGACGAAGAGAACGTGAACCTGCTCATGTATCAGACCGCGTATCAGGGCGCCGCCCGGGTGATGACGGCCGTAGACGAGATGCTCGACATTCTGATCAACCGCACCGGACTGGTGGGAAGGTAAGCCATGATCACCCGAATCACGGGCCAGACGCAGATGCGCGAAGCCCAGCGCAACCTGCAAGACAACATGGCGCAGCTGTCGCGGCTGCAGGAGCAGGCCAGCACGCTCAAGGCCATCAACCGGCCCAGCGACGACCCGACCGCCGCCGCCAGCGCCCTCGCGGTGCGCACCGAGCAGGCCGCCGTGGTGCAGTACAGCCGCAACGCCGGCAACGGCAACGACTGGCTGACCACCCTCGACAGCAC
>JBBQYN010000299.1:0-3417 GCA_038208655.1 Actinomycetales bacterium | reverse complement strand
ACCCCACCCGAAACGCCGGAAGGCCCAGTCCCCGCTAATCTAGAACAGTGGTCGACGCCCACGGGCGTTTCCGCCTGAGCTCGTCCGCGTTCACCAGGTCGTTTCCCGGATTTCGCGCGAAACGAATTCACCGCAATGAATGAGAGTCACGTGGCACACGAGCACGACAGCGTCCCCAGCACGGCAGCCTTCACCGACGCAGACGGCGAGGACCGCGAGGGCTTCGACCGCGACGGCAAGGAGCTGTACGACTTCTCGGCCATTCAGGCCAAGTGGGCACCCGTCTGGGAAGACCTCGCTCCGTTCCGTACCAGCGATCCCGGCGACACCCGCCCGCGCAAGTACGTGCTCGACATGTTCCCCTACCCGTCCGGCGACCTGCACATGGGTCACGCCGAGGTCTACGCACTGGGCGACGTCGTGGCCCGGTACTGGCGTCAGCAGGGCTTCAACGTGCTGCACCCCATCGGCTGGGACTCCTTCGGGCTGCCCGCCGAGAACGCCGCCATCAAGCGCGGCATCGACCCGCGCGGTTGGACCTACGACAACATCGCCCAGCAGAAGAAGAGCATGAAGCTCTACGCGACGAGCTTCGACTGGGACCGCGAACTGCACACCAGCGACCCCGAATACTACAAGTGGACCCAGTGGCTGTTCCTGCAGCTGCACAAGAAGGGCCTCGCCTACCGCAAGGACAGCTGGGTCAACTGGGACCCCACCGACCAGACAGTGCTCGCCAACGAGCAGGTGCTGCCCGACGGCACCAGCGAACGCAGCGGTGCCGTCGTGGTGAAGAAGAAGCTCACCCAGTGGTACTTCAAGATCACCGACTACGCCGACCGGCTGCTCGATGACCTCAACCAGCTTGAAGGCAGCTGGCCCGCCAAGGTGCTCAACATGCAGCGCAATTGGATCGGACGCTCCATCGGAGCGGATGTTGACTTCGTCATCGAGGGCCGCATCGAACGTGTCACGGTGTTCACCACGCGCCCCGACACGCTCTTCGGCACCACGTTCATGGTCGTCGCTCCCGACTCCGACCTCGCCGCCGACCTCGTGGACGGCGCAACCGCCGAGGTTCAGGCCGCATTCCACGACTACCTCGTCGAGGTGCAGCGCAGCACCGAGATGGAACGCCAGGCCACCGACCGCGAGAAGACCGGAATCTTCCTCGGTCGTTACGCCATCAACCCGGTCAACGGCGAACGCCTGCCCATCTGGACGGCCGACTACGTGCTCGCCGACTACGGCACCGGCGCGGTCATGGCCGTGCCCGCGCACGACCAGCGCGACCTCGACTTCGCCCGACGTTTCGACCTGCCCGTGCGCGTCGTCGTCGACACGAACTCCCCGGTCACCGGCGTCATCCCCGTGATCACCCAGGGCATGCTCGACGGCACCGAGGAGCTGCCCGCCCTCGACCCGCTCAGCACCGGCGTCGCCCTCACCGGTGAAGGCCGCCTGATCAACTCGGGAACCCTGAACGGTCTGAGCAAGAACAACGCCATCAAGCGCATCATCGAACAGCTCGGCGTCGCGGGCACCGGCCGCGCCGCGAAGAACTACCGCCTGCGAGACTGGCTCATCTCCCGTCAGCGGTACTGGGGCACCCCGATCCCGATCATCCACGGCGCCGACGGCGCCGAGATCCCGGTACCCGAAGACCAGCTGCCCGTGCGGCTGCCGTCCTCCGAGGGCCTCGACCTCAAGCCCAAGGGCACCTCGCCGCTGGGCGGAGCCACCGACTGGATCAACGTTGCCAACCCGGTCGACGGAACACCGGCCCGCCGCGACGCCGACACCATGGACACCTTCGTGGACAGCTCCTGGTACTTCCTGCGGTTTCTCAACCCGACCGACGACACCCAGGCCTTCGACCCGAAGGAAGCCGAGAAGTGGGCACCCGTCGACCAGTACGTGGGCGGCGTGGAACACGCCATCCTGCACCTGCTCTACGCCCGTTTCATCACCAAGTTTCTCTTCGACGAGGGCTATGTCAGCTTCACCGAACCCTTCACGGCGCTGCTGAACCAGGGCATGGTCATTCTCGACGGCACCAAGATGAGCAAGAGCAAGGGCAACCTCGTCTACTTCACCGAAGAGGTCGACCGCCACGGCGTCGACGCGGTGCGCCTCACGATGGCGTTCGCCGGCCCGCCGGAAGATGACATCGACTGGCAGGACGTCTCACCGGTCGGGTCCTCGAAGTTCCTCGCCCGCGCCTGGCGCGTGGCCCGTGACGTCACCAGCGCCCCCGACGTGGAATGGCGCAGCGGCGACGCCGCGCTGCGCCGCGTCACGCACCGGTTCCTCGCCGACGCCCCGGCGCTGGTCGAATCGTTCAAGTTCAACGTGGTCGTCGCCCGACTGATGGAACTGGTCAACGCCACCCGCAAGGTGATCGACACAGGCGCCGGGCCGGCGGATGCCGCGGTGCGTGAAGCCGCGGAGGTCACCACGGTCGCCCTGAACCTCTTCGCCCCGTACGCGGCCGAAGACATGTGGGAGCACCTGGGCTACGAGCCCTGCGTCGCGCTCGTGCAGTGGCGCAAGGCCGACCCCACGCTGCTTGTGGCCGAATCGGTCACCGCGGTCGTGCAGGTCGACGGCAAGGTGCGCGACAAGCTCGAGGTCAGCCCCAAGATCGGTGCCGAAGACCTCGAGAAGCTGGCGCGCGGTTCGGCCGTCGTGCAGCGCAGCATCGCGGACCGTGAGATCGTGAAGGTCATCGTGCGCGCGCCGCGCATGGTCAGCATCGTGACCCGCCCCGTCGGCTAGCCGCTGCTACGCGACCGGTGGGTGCACCCCGCCGGTCGCGCTCTGAGGTTGTGCACAACCGCGCCCTGGCCCGCGTCGTGCACAGATCGACGACGCACCCTGCGACCGGCGCACCGCTCGTTTTAGTGTTCCGGCATGGACCCAGAACCCGAGCCGCACGCCCTCGACCGACTCGACCGCCTCGCCCCCGCGGCGACGCGGCCGGAGCGCCTGCGCGTGCGTCTGCGGGTCGGAGTGGGCGGCGCCATCGTGCTGGCGCTGGTGGCGCTGGTCGTCACCGTGCTGGTCTCGGCGTTCGGTCAACAGACCAGTCGCAGCGTACCCCCGGCCGGCGCAGCGGACACGGCGTCAGCATCGGCCTCAGCGGGGGCGTCGACGACGCCCCCGGCAACGGATGCGCCGAGCCCCGGATCCACCAGCGGCACCGTCACCGTATTCGTTCATGTTCTCGGCGCGGTGGCGAGCCCCGGCGTGGTCGAACTTCCCGACGGATCCCGCGTGCTCGACGCCATCGCCGCCGCCGGCGGCCTGACCGCCACGGCCGACCCGGCCGGGGCTAACCTGGCGCGCCGGGTGACCGACGGGGAACAGATCTACCTGCCCCAGCAGGGCGAGCTGCCTCCCGGTCCGCCCGCGGCC
>JBBQYN010000298.1:0-3420 GCA_038208655.1 Actinomycetales bacterium | reverse complement strand
CGGCGTCTACGCCTGGTCGGTGCTCGCGGAGCTGCAGGGTGCACCGTTGGTCACGGCGGAACGCATCATCGCGGTGACCTGGGTCGTGTTCTTCGTCGACTACGTGGTCATGCTGACACTGGCTGAGCATCCGCTGCGATGGTTTCGCACCCATCTCTTCGACCTGCTCGTCGTGGGCCTGCCGCTGCTGCGGCGGCTGCGGCTGCGGCTGCGGCTGCGGCTGCGGCTGCGGCTGATCACGGTGCTGCGGGTGATGCAGCGCACGGCGGGGCGCGCCATCCGGGCGCGGGTGGTGATCTATTCCGGCGGAGCCGCCCTGCTGCTGGGTTTCGTGGCGGCGCTCGCGGTGCTGGATGCGCGACGGCCGGCCCCGGGAGCGAACATCGTCAGTTTCGGTGATGCCGCCTGGTGGTCGATCACCACGCTGACCACCGTCGGGTACGGCGACTACACACCGGTCACCGTGACCGGGCGCGTCGTGGCGGCCGCTAGGTGCCGGGCAGACAGTGTGCGCAGCCGTTGTACCCTCGGGCCCGTGCCTCGCGGTGACGCTGGAACGGCACCGTGTTGCGGGGGTTCATCTGCGCGCGGAACGCACAGTCCGCCCGGTGCAGCTCGTGACTGCGCCGGTTGCCGAAGACGAAATCTTCCGGTTCGATCACGGCGGTGATGTCGACCGTGAGTTTGCCCGCCGGCTGTCCGTTTTGGCTCTGGCTGAACACCAGCGGGTATCGCCGCAGATGCTCGGCGAGCGCGGCGAAGTCCACCGTGAGGGTCAGCGGGGCCCGCGCATCGGCCGCCAACCCGAAGTCCTCCAGCCGGCCGACCCGGCCGCCGGGCAGCGACAACCTGGTCCAGGTGGCGTTGCGCTCGGCCACCCGAAAACCCATCACAGCAGCGGATGCCTCAATCAGGCGCGAGGGCACGCGCAGCACGATCGCCGTGTCGGCGGGCAGCGCCGAGGCATCCAGCTGCACGGCGTTGCGGGTGGCGTCGGCTGCACCGCGCAGGGTGAGGCCGACCGAGACTTTGCCGCCGGGCACCGCCAGCTGCGGAGACACATTGCGCTGACCGACGTTGTTGTCGTAGCGCACCAGCAGGCCGTGATTGAGTTCGCCGGGGTAGACGTCGGGCACGGCGAGGTCCTGCGGGGTGGAGGCCACCGCCAGCAGGCATTCGTGTTCGGCGACCTGCGGAGTCCAGACGAAGGGCCCGACCCGCACAGCACCGCCGGCGGGCACGGCGTCGGCGACGGTGAGCTGGCCGAGACTGGTGAAGTGGCGCGGCCAGATCATGCCGGTGCCCGGATCAGCGTGGTAGGCGCGCAGCGTGGCCGTGCCGGCGGGCAGCGCGGCGGACCCGCGGTTGCGCACCCGCACGTAGAGGTAGTTGGGCACGGCCAGGAGGGGGTTCTGGTGCCCCTGCTCGGGATCATCGGCCGGCGGTGGATCGTTGCGCACCCAGATGTCCGGCGAGGTCCAGTGCGGCACGGGGCTGGGCTGCGCCCCGGTGTCGGCGAGGCTGTCACGCACGAACAGGTCGACCAGCGGCGGCGGCTCCTGCTGCAGCGGCAGCGCCACGGTCAGCAGCGTGGCGAGGGTCATGCGGGTGACATCGGTCAGGTACGGGTAGTCGAGGGTGTCCGGCGTGTCTGAGCTCTGGTGGTAGTTCGGGTTACCGTCTCCCTCGTACGCCCCGATGGCCACGTACCCTTGGGCTTCGAAGGGCATGTAGTCGCTGGCGAAGATGGGGCCGAGCCGCACCGGAACGGCGCTGTAGTCGACGCCGGCCTGAGCCATGACCGCGCCGAAATCACGGGATGCGGCGTCGTTTCCGGGCACGGCGTTGCCGAGGTCGCGTTCCACGACCACGCTGCCGTCGGGCGGTTTCCAGCCCACCATGTCTAGGTTCACCACGCGGTGCACGTGGGTGCTGGCTGCGGCGAGTTCGGCGGCGTACGCGGCAGACCCCCACAGGCCCTGTTCCTCCCCGGAGAACGCGACGAATTGCAGTGTCGGGGTGAGCGTGACGGGAGCGAGAATGCGGGCCAGTTCGAGCAGCGCCGCCACGCCGCTGCCGTTGTCGTCGGCCCCCGGAGCCCGTGCGGCCACGTCGCCGAGCACATTCATGCGGCTGTCGAAGTGGGCGCAGACGATGATCATGGGTCCGGCCGGGCCCGACCCCGGTTTGGTGCACACGACGTTGACGGCGCTGTGACCCGAACGGGTCCACGGGCGCTGCACCACGTCGGTGTACCCGAAGCCGCCGAGCTGCGTGGCCAGCAGGGTCGCCACCGGGCCGATCTGCGGCGAGAAGGTATGCCGGGTGGGGAATGCCGCGAGCGTGGCGACGCTGGCCTGCAGCCGGTCCGTCGACACCAACTCAACGAGCGTGGCAATGAACTTGTCGGGCAGCGTGCCCGTCCACCGTGTCGCCGTGCGGCCGGCCAGCGGCGGGCGCGGCAGCGCACCCGCAGGCCGGTCGCGCTTGTTCGGCGGCGGATAGGCCCTGCCGGGCTCCAGCATGACTGCCTCCTGTTTTAGTGCGAGCCGGCTCGTCAGTCGGTGTCGGCGGACGACAGGCAGAAGGCGCATCCGTTGTAGCCGCGCCGCACCGCGTCTTCCAGGTGCTCGAAGGGCACCTTGCTGCCTGCCCCCAGCTGCGACCAGAACGGGCAGGTGTTGATGTGCAGTTCGTGGCTGCGCGGGTTGCCGAAGAAGTAGTCCTCGAGCTCCTTCACGGCGGTGAGGCTGACGGTGAGGCGCCCCACGTTCACGCCGTCCTGCAGCTGGGTGGCGACGACCGGGTAGACCCGGAGATGCTCGGCTTCCCGGGAGAAGTCGATGACGATCTCCACCGAGACACGGTCGCCCGCGGCCAGCCGGAACCTGTCGATCAGGCCGATGCTTCCGCCGGTCATCTCCAGCGTGGTGCGCACCACGCCCTGCTCGCGAATCCGAAAGTCCGTCAGCTGGTCCGGGTGCACGATGCGGCGCAGCGTGCGCACTGTGATGGTGCTGTCCTCGGGCAGGGCGGTGGCATCGAGCTGCCACGCGTTCGTCGACGCGGTCAGCCCGCCGTGCAGGGTCAGCGTGACCTTCGATTTTCCGCCAGGGACCGACATCTGGGGGCTCACGTTGCGCTGACCCACGTTGTTGTCAAAGCGAACGATCTGGTCATGCGGCACGGGCGCGGTCAGTGTGGCCGTGATCGACGGGTCGTCGACACCGGTCACGATGGCCAGCAGGCATTCGTGGTCGACGACGGTGGGTGTCCACACGAACGGTCCGACCCGCACTGAACCGCCCGGGGGAACCGGGTCGGTGATCGAGAGCGTGCCGAGGCTCTGAAAATGGGTGGGCCAGATCATGCCGGTGCCCGGGTCGCAGTGGAAACTCTCCAGGCTGAAGGTGCCCGGCG
>JBBQYN010000297.1:0-3471 GCA_038208655.1 Actinomycetales bacterium | reverse complement strand
AGGATCGGTGGCAGTGCTGGTTCCGTCATGGCGGGGGCTTGGTGCGGCAGGGGACAGAAAGTGCTCAATCCGTAGCGTTCGGGCAAGTTGTACGCCAGCCCACGGCGGCGGAAGTCCCCCTTCTCACCCGTGGAGCCACCGGTGGTGCCTCAACCGCCTACCGCCGTCCGAGTGCCATCGACATACCCAGGCCATAGATCGTGCCTGTGGGCCCTGGGACGCCCGCCGCAGCCGTGCTGCCGAATTCAGCGCCGGCCGTCACCCCGATTCGATTGGTGATGCCGACATCTGTTCCCACTGAAAACCGGAACGACCCCTTGCTCACGGTGCTGTCACCCACCGACACCCGGTGCAGCGCGTAAAAGGGTGCTCCGTAGACGGACGCGCCGCGGATGAAGCCCAATGAGAGTGCCCGCCGGTATCCGATTGCAGCGCCGATCGGCACGTGGGCGGCGAGGCCGCCGCGCTCGGCCAGGATGGCCCGGTCGGGCTCGCGGGCGGCACCCAGGCCAACGAACCCCGCGACCCCCAGCGCCCCGCCGGCAAAGCTCCGGATCGGCACGGCCAGGCGAACCCCGAACGCCGGCCCGTTCCCCCAGTCGTCGGACTGCCGGAGCCCGGCGCCCGCACTGAGCTGGAAGCGCCCTGACCGGGGCGCCCAGGCGGCCGCAGCTGCGAATGCCCGCGATCCGCCCCCCATTCCACCATTGACTGCCGCAGTGATCCCGGGATTGGCCCAGGCGTTCTGGAGGGTAGGGATGCCCGGCATCTGGGCATCGGCGATCGAGGGAAGGACCGCGGCGGCGGCCACCGCGGCGACCGACCGCAAGCGAAGAGCAACGAGGTTTGCCATATTCAGCCTGTGAGGTTTTTTCTGGGAGCATGGCAAGGGCCATGCGCGGCCTCGCAGGCCGGGCGGATTCCCGCGTCACCCGGCCGCATCGCACCTCCAGGAGGTCCAGTCCATGAACATCGCCCGCCTGCTCACGGTCGCTCCCCTGGTCGCCGCCCTTGCCTGCAGCGGTGCGTCACAGGCCAACCGAACCGGAGCCACCCGCACCGACCCGAACGTCATCACCTCGCAGGAGTTGACCGCCGCAACGCAGATCAACCTGCATTCGTTCGTCTCTGCGGTCCGGCCGCGCTGGCTCGACGCGCGACGCCCCACCAACTTCGACGGCCGCTCGGTCACCGTCACGGTGTTCCTCAATGGACAGCGCTTCGGCGACCTCGATCAGCTGCGCACCATGTCGCCCGGCAACGTGCGCGAGGTGAGATATTATGGAACTGCCGAGGCACAGCAGCGCTTCAGCATCCAGAACCTTGGCGCCGTCATCAACGTCATCACGAAGTGATGGGTAGCTGACGACGGGCCATCAATAGGAAACAGGACGGGGGCGCCGAGGCGCCCCCGTCCTGTTTTCATGCTGCCCGCCAGCGATTACGGCTGCGGGATCTTGTCGACGAAGAAGATGACGCCCGGTACCAGGAAGGCCGCCGTCTGCGGGGCAGCGGTGCCGGCGACGGACCGTGGGAATACATACGCCGAGAGGGCGCTGCCGGGGCCCGTTGCTCCAGCCGTTGCCGCGATGCCGCCCGACGCCGGTGCACCGGCCGGTGCGGCCGAGCTGAACACCGTTGCGGGCGTGTCATCAGGCGTCGCAAGAATGGCAAACGACGCGGCATCGCGGATGACATAAGGCGAGGCCGAGCGCGGACCGACATTGGCGAACGTCGGGGTAGCCGGCACTGCTGACGTCGCCGTCGCGGTGATGAACCCGTCTGCGACCGAGGGAACCTGGCCCGTGCTCGTCGCATTCACGAGGCGCACGGCGATCTGCGCCCCGGTGAGGGTCGGCGGCATGTCCTCCATCACGACGAATCGGACGCTGCCACCCGCCGCCCGGCTGCCGACGAGCATCAGGGTCACGTTCTTGTCGGCCTCGATCGTGATGGTGGTATCGTGCAGGATCTGCGACGTCACCGCGATCGACGAGTCGGTCGGGAAGACGCGGATGTGCCGCGCCTTTGCCTCGGTTGGCCAGTGGATCGTACCGGCACGGAACGGAAGGCCGAAGTTGGTGGCGTTCGACACCGAGCTTGCCGACCACTCGACCTGGTCGACCATCCGGATGTCGACCGGGCCGCCGTCGGGCACGGCGTTGATGAAGCGCACTCCGCCGAGCGGCGGCCGTGCATTCACTGACAGGCCGTCGTCCCGCGAGCAGGCGGACGCTGCCAGCAGGGTGAGTACGAGCAGCGGGAAGCTAAGGCGCATGGTGGAGGTTCCAGAAAGTCGAAGGGAGAAAACTTCAGGAGAATTGTTCACTGCTGGCCATCGGGAGGGCGCGGGTCGTCGCGGGAAGGGTCGTTCCCCCCGCCAACAAGCTTTGCCGTCACGAACAAGGCGGTGATGCCCGCAGCGATCGCGGCACCCATAAAGGCTGTCTTCGATCGCGAGAGCCGGCGCTCGCGAACGTTGGTGATGTTGGAGCGGGCAAAGGTGAATCGCTCGCCATTCCATGTCTCGATCCGGCCTGCGGCATTGCGAACGGCGGTGATGCGGACCACCAGCGCACTGTCGCTCGCCGACTCGACGGTGCCCTCGACCTCCCCTACGCCCCGGCCGATCTGCTCACCGTAGGCCACCCGGCCCACATCGGTGAGGTTCAGAACGACCTGGGTTTCAGGCACCGGCGCCCCGGTGAGGAGCGTGGTGGTGTAGCAGCCGTTCACCACGAACACCGCAAGGAGCAGAACCGCGGTCGCCCGCCGCCACGACTTCGCCGGTGCAGGTGCACCGGACGAAGCCGCCCTGCGGAGAGTCGACTCAACCTGCACGTCAGTTGGACCCGGAACCGAAGCCGTACGTGCTCGTTCCCGAGATCCAGCCCGCGCCCGTCAGCGAGCTGTACGACGGCTGGCGGCGCGCATCCATTTCCTGATACGGCACCGGGAACATCACCACGGTGCCCGTGGCGAGGTCGCCCCAGCCGCGTGAATCGATGTACCACTGTGCGTAACCGGAGAAGATGGATTCCATCCGCTTCTCCCACTTCAGCGCCTCGAACAAGGTTCCGCACTCGAGCGCGTTGCCGGCGCCGGTGGGGGTGCGCGGCACGCACGACGCGGCGCTGCCGCCCGGGTGGGCCGGCGCACGGGTCGTTGCCGTCGAGCCCACCGGGAACCCGGGGAGCCCGTTCAGCACGCGAGTCCGGTTGATGAGCGGAACCGCCTCGGCCGCGCGGTTCAGGCGGATGAGCCCCTCGGCGCGCAGCATGTCGTTCTCAGCGCGCGCGAACCAGATCCACGGGCCGACGCTGGAGTTGGTCCTGTACGAGCGATACCGGATGAAGTCGTAGGGCGAGGAACCCCATGGCTCGCCCGGCGTGTCCTCGCCCGGCGGGCGCACGCGGAAGTACGTCGAGGGCAGCACGGCGGCCGCAGCCGGCGAGTTCGCCTGCTGCTCGG
>JBBQYN010000296.1:0-3498 GCA_038208655.1 Actinomycetales bacterium | reverse complement strand
CGTCCTGATGCTGCTCTACCTGCTCTCCGCCGAGGAGCTGCGCGCCGTACTGGACCGGCTCGGCTACCCACTGCCACCGGAGGCGGTGTCGCGCACCGTCGAGTTCTACCTCGCCCGAGCGACGCACGGCTCGACCCTGAGTCGGCTCGTGCACAGCTGGGTGCTGGCCCGCAGTGACCGGCAACGGTCGTGGTCGCTGTTCACTCGAGCGCTCGACTGCGACCTCGCCGACACCCAGGGCGGGACGACCCGCGAGGGCGTCCACATCGGCGCCATGGCCGGCACTGTCGACATGGTGCTGCGCTGCTACGGGGGATTAGAGACCCGTGGCGAGATGCTGTGGCTGCATCCGGTCCTGCCGGCCGAGCTACCCCGCGTGGCGTTCGAGATCGTGTACCGCGGCCAGCCGATCCACGTCGAGTTGACCCGCACGCAGGTCCGTCTGCACCTGCACCCAGCGGCCCGCGACTCCATCACAGTGTGCGTCGAGGACCGGGTGAGCGTGCTTTCCCCGGGCGCCGTCCACGTGGTGGCCCTCGCGCCGGAAGCGCCGATCGACCACAGCATCGCCCCTGGACCGCAACATTCATCGTGACAGGGTCAAGCGTGCGACCCACGACCCGGTCATCGGCGGTTCTACACCGGAGGACCTTGATCGAGTGCGGGCTCTGCGCCCCTCGTGTGCTCTGTATCGCCGGTCGCAGGGGGTGCCGCCGTGTAGGGCGAGACGGCTGCGGCGAGCCGGATCATCCGTGCTGGCTGGGTGTCGATGACGCGCGTTCTATACGCGAACCGACCTCGACGCTGGCCCTATTGTTCGCATTGTCGTTGTTCACGGCCCGCTGCTCGACGGCCAGGGCGGAGGCCGACCGCCGGGTAGGAATGGGTCGCGGGGTGCGAGCGGGCCGGGTCGCGCGTCGGTAGGTCACAACGACGGCCAGTGCGAGTGCGGTGAGCCAGCCCAGGCCGATGAGCAGCGGTACGACCTGGTGAAAGCTGCTGGTCAACGCGCCGTCGAGCAAGACGCGGGAGCCGCCGTAGCCGGGTAACAGCTTGGACAAGGTGGTGGGTTCGGGCTGCAGCATGGGGCTCTGCACGAGTCCGATGTCGAGGAAGGGCAGCAGAAAGGCGATGAACACGCCGCCGACGCGGCCGAAGATCGGGGCAAGGAGCGCGCCGAGCAGGCCGTAGGTGATGGCGAGGAGGATGTTGGCGGCGGCGTAGGTCGGCCAGCGGACGGGGTCGAAGACGAGAGCGGTGGCGCCCAAGGACACTGCTGCCGCGGCGAGAGCGGCGACAGTGAGGACGCCGAGACGGGCTACGAGCAGCGCGGCGGGGCGCAGGCCCGCAAGGGCGGCGCGGCGGTCGCCGGCGTGACTGTCGAGCACGGTGAACAGGCCGACGAGCGCGGCGAGGGTGGCGATCGCGATGGGTGCCATGGTGGCGCCGTGGATGTCGTTCATCGGGTACGTCTGCGCGATGCGGCGGCCGTTCTCGACGAGGAAGAACGTGATTGGCGTAGCGGGGGTGACGGCGTAAGCGCCGAGGATGAACACCACGGGCACCACCGCGAACAGCACCCACAGGGTGGGGTTGCGCCGAGCGTCGCGCCAGGCGGCCTGCGCCGCGGCGGTGACCTGGTCGAGGATCGAGCCGGGGTGAGCACGCCGGACGTGGCGGTGCGCGGCGCGGGTGCGGGCGGTGACCAGTGCCCAGGCTACGACGATCGCCGCGATGGTCGCGGTCAGTGCCCAGCCGAGATTGTCGACCGGTCCGCTGTGGCCGGGCAGCTCCACCATCCACAAGGTGACGAAATGGGTCGGCAGCACGCGGGTCGCGAGCCGGTCGCCGGCGCCCATGGCGGGTCCGAAGAACACGTCGACGAGCCACACGAAGAGAACGATCACGGTGCCGTTGACCGGGTTCCCGACGACGGATCCGACCGCAGCTCCGATGGCGACGTAGATGACCGTGAACATCAGGGTGCCCACGATCGCATGCAACGGCGCGTCGATGCCGCTACGGACCGCGAGCGCAGTGAGTGCGGTGGTGGCGGCCAACAGAGCTAGGCACCCGCCGGTCAGCAGCCGGGTCAGCGCCAGTCGTGCGGCGGGTAGCCCGGCGATGACCACCCGGCGGTCGGTGTCGCGGGTGGCGGCGATCTGGAAGTACATTGCTATGCCCGCGATGTAGGCCGCGGCCCAGCCCGCTGTTGCGGTCTGCACGGCAAGGCCGCCGGGGCCGCCGAGCAGTTTCGCCGACTTCGCCAAGGCGCCGCTTGCCACGATGACGAACACGGTCGGCACGACAGCGAGCAGGAGCAGGTTGACCGGGTTGCGGATGTAGTCGGTCAGGAACCGGCGGATGAACACCAGGGTGGTCATCGTGGTACTGCTTTGCCGTCGCGGACGGCCACGATGCGGTCGAAGCGGTCCTCGTCGACGACGAAATGGCTGACGATCAACACGGCCCGCCCGGCGCTGCGCCGTTGCGCGACCAGCTCCCAGAACTTCTGGTAGGTGTCCCAGTCGAAGCCTGCGGACGGTTCGTCGAGCAGTAGCAGAACGGGGTCGGTGAGCAGCGCGAGGCCGAGGTTGAGTTTCGCGAGTGTGCCGCCGGAAAGCTGGTCGGCGCGGGTGTGGGCGTAGCGAGCGAATCCGAGCGCGTCGTAGATCGACTGCCGCGACTGTGCAGTAGCTTCGCGGGTCATGGCGGACGCGTGGCCGAACAGGTCGAAATGCTCGTCGCAGGTCAGTCGGGCATATACGAGGGGTTCCTGCGGGCAATAGCCGAGTCGGCCGGTGAGTGTGACGGTGCCCTGCTCGGCAGCCAGCGCCCCGACCAGGATCTTCATCAGGGTGGATTTGCCGGAACCGTTCTCCCCGGTCAACCCGACCACTTCGCCGGGATAGAGAGTGAGGTCCGCGCCGGTCAGCACCTGTTGGGTGCGGCGCAACGGCCAGATACCGCGCCGGTAGGACTTGGTGATGCCCAACGCCTGCAGCACGGGTTTGCCGACGCCGGCATCCTGGGGCAGCGCTGTCGAGGGAGCAGCGGTGCTGGTCATATCTGCCTCCGTTGTGTGCGCGTGCAGTTCCTGTTCGACGTGATGGCGGCGATGCGGACGACGAGGTGCAGCGGGTCGACGCAACGACCAACCGTGCGCATGCTCGCCGCGTCATCACCGACAATGAAGCAACGCGATGGGATCGCGTGAGAGGACAAGGCCCGTCAGGGGGCGGACGGGCTGCTGCGGAGCCCGCTGATTCGGAAAACGATGGTGGGTTTCAGAACTGGCGGCGCGTCGTCGACGTCAACCGCCCTGGTTGGCGCGGGTGGCTGGCGGCGGTCAGTCATGACCGCATCGGCGTGTGGCCGTGCAGGGCCGCGAGGCGGCTGGTGAACTCGTCCTCCTCGATCTCACCTCGGGCGAACCGCTCGGCGAGCAGCTGTTGGGGTGTGGGGTACACCGATGCCGTGCCGCGGGCCCAGTCGGAG
>JBBQYN010000295.1:0-3527 GCA_038208655.1 Actinomycetales bacterium | reverse complement strand
CGTGATCGGCCCTGCAACGGGCGCCGCCGCCGCCGCGCCCGCCGGAGCCGCTTTGCCGGGACCCGCAGCCTCAGAAGCAGCCGATCCCGCCTCGGCGGGTTCAGTGGAACGTGATTCAACCATGGTTCTGCTCGCTTCCTCGGGTGTTCTCAGCCGGGCCGGCGCTATGGTGCCGTGCCCGCCCACCGCCCGGAAGATCCGCGGAGTACAGCGGCACCGCATCCGTTCCGAGCACTCGCCGGGCCAGCCGATTGGGCCCGAGCACGAGCGGTACCGGAACGGATGCGACGACCTTGAGGGCCAGGCCGGCTCCCCGGGTGATCGTGCCCCAGTTCTTCGCGGCGACGTTCCAGAGGGCGTCGTCGAGGGGTTTGGCCTCGTCGTGGCGCAGCCGTTTCATGAGATCGCCGGTGTTGATGGTCACCGGGCACGCGGTCTGGCACATGCCGTCGGCCGCGCAGGTCTGCACGGCGTCGTATTCGTAGTCTTTTTCCATCTCGGCCACGAGCGACAGGTTGCCGTCGAGCCGCGCCTGTTCGATGGCCCGCAGCGTCACGATGCGCTGCCGCGGGGTGAGGGTCACGTTGCGGCTCGGGCAGACCGGCTCGCACCAGCCGCATTCGGTGCAGCGGTCCACCTCGGCGGCGACAGCGGGGATGGCCTTGAGGTTCTTCAGGTGCGCTTCGGGGTCGGGGTTGATCACCACGCCCGGGTTCAGCAACGCATTCGGGTCGAACAGCGCCTTGATCTGGCACATCACGTCGTAGAGCTCGTCACCGAACTGCGGGCGCACATACGGCGCCATCACCCGCCCGGTGCCGTGCTCGGCCTTGAGCGATCCGCCCTCGCGCAGCACGAGTTCCACGAGGTCGTCGGTGAACGCGCTGAACCGGGCCAGCCCGCTCGGACTGCCGAAGTCGTCGGTGAGCATGAAGTGCACGTTGCCGTCTTTGGCGTGGCCGAAGATCATGCAGTTCTCGTACTCATACTTCGCGAACAGGTCGATCAGTTCCATGCAGGTGCGCGCGAGCGCCGGCACCGGAACGACGATGTCCTCCAGGAGCGCGTTGGTGCCCTGCGGCCGGGTGCCGCCGACGGCCGGGATGATGCCCTTGCGCAGGTACCAGAGCTGCCCGCGAATACCGGCGTCGGTCGTGAAGTCCGCCGGCAGGGTAAGCCCAAGCGTGTTCACTGTCAGCATGCCGGTGGCCAGCATCTCGGCGAGGGCGTCTTCGGTCGCGGCGTGGTACTCGACCAGAAGCGCCGCATGCTCGTGCACTTCGAGGTTCAGCACGATGTCGGGCGCTCCCGGCATCTGCTGGCCCACGGTCAGGGAGAGAGCGTCCATCAGCTCGAGCGTCGCCGCTCCGGTGGCGACCAGGGCGGGCAGCGCCGCCGTCGCCGCTTCCAGCCCGGGAAAGATCAGCAGCGCCGTCGTCACGTGCGGCAGCTTGGGCACGGTGCGAAAGACCGCCTCGGCCACGAAGCCGAGGGTGCCTTCGCTGCCCACGATCAGGTGCGCGAGCATGTCGACCGGGCGGTCGTAGTCCAGCAGCGAGTTCACGCCGTAGCCCATGGTGTTCTTCATCGAGAACTGCTGCCGAATCGTGGCAACGGATGCCGCATTGCCCCGGGTTCGTGCGGCCAGGCGCAGCAACCCCGCGTGCAGCGCGGGCTCGGCCTCGAGCAGACGCTCGTCGGCATCCGGCGCCCCGGTGTCGACGACGGTGCCGCTGGGCAGCACCACGGTGACCGATTCGAGGGTCTGGTAGGCGTTGTCGACGGTACCGCAGGCCATGCCCGAGGAGTTGTTGGCCACCACGCCGCCGATCGTCGCGGCGGATTCACTCGCGGGGTCGGGGCCGAATTTGCGGCCGTACCCGGCCAGTCGGGTGTTCAGCGCCCGCACGGTGACGCCGGGCTGCACCCGCACCCGCAGGCCGTCGTCGAGTACCTCGATGTTCTTGAAGTTGCGGCGCACGTCCACAAGCACGCCGTCGGTGACGGCCTGCCCGCTCAGGCTGGTGCCGCCGGAGCGGAAGGTGAGGTGCACGCCCTGCGCGGCACTGGCCGCGAGCAGGGCGCCCACCTCGGCGGCGTTCTCGGCCACCACGACCGCCTGCGGAATGAGCAGAAAGTGCGAGGCGTCGTGGGCGTTGGCGTGCAGGTCGAGAGCCCGAGACTTGACCCGGGCCGGGTCGGTGACCGCGGCGCGGAGGGCGGCGAGAACGGATGCCTCGCGCGGGCTGGCAGACGGACGGTTCTTGACGGACGGATTACTCACAAAAACTCCCTTGTTTTTACGAACACGTGCGGGTCAGGCCTGACTGCGACCCTAGAGGATCACGCCGAGGGCATCGGGGACAGCGACGTCGGGGCGTCGGCGGCCGTCTCGGCGAGGGGCTCGAACTCGTTGACCGCGTCGATGTCGGCGGCGGCCATGGAGATGTTGGTCACCCGTTCGAGCATGACCTCGACGACCACGGGAACCTGGAACTCGGCCATCAGCTTGTGCGCCTCAGCGAACGCGCCGGCGAGGTCATCCGCTTCACGCACCCGGATGGCCTTGCACCCCAGTCCCTCGGCCACCTTGAGGTGGTCGACCCCGTAACCCTCAAGCTCGGGGGAGTTGATGTTCTCGAACGCCAGCGATACCTCGTAGTCCATGTCGAAGCGGCGCTGCGCCTGCCGGATCAGGCCGAGGTAGGAGTTGTTCACCACCACATGAATGTAGGGGATGTGGAACTGGGCGCCCACGGCGAGTTCTTCGATCATGAACTGAAAGTCGTAATCGCCGGAGAGGCCCACGACGGTGCTAGAGGGGTCGGCCACGGCTACGCCGAGAGCGGCCGGCAGGGTCCAGCCGAGCGGGCCGGCCTGGCCGCAGTTGATCCAGTGCCGCGGCCGGAACACGTGCAGAAACTGGGCGCCGGCGATCTGGGACAGCCCGATCGTGGTGACGTAGCGGGTGTTGCGGCCGAAGGCCTTGTTCATCTCCTCGTAGACGCGCTGCGGTTTCATCGGCAGGTTGTCGAAGTGGGTCTTGCGCTGCAGCGTGGCCTTGCGGTGGCCGCAACTGGCGACCCAGCCCGACCAGTCCGGCAGCGTCGTGTCGGCGCGGCGGCGGGTGGCCACCTCGATGAGGCCGCGCAGGGCTTCGCCGGCGTCGGAGACGACCCCGAAGTCGGGGGAGAAGATCCGGCCGATCTGGGTCGGCTCGATGTCGATGTGGATGAACTTGCGGCCCTTCGTATAGACATCGAGAGAGCCAGTGTGGCGGTCGGCGAAACGGCAGCCAACGGCCAGGACGAGGTCTGATTCGAGGAAGGCGCGGTTACCGGCTGGCGTGCTGGCCTGGACCCCGACTTCGCCCGCGTAGAGCGGGTGGCTGAACGGGAATCCGCCTTTAGCCATGCTCGTGTTGACGACCGGAATCTGGAGGTACTCGGCAAGCTTGAGGAACTCGTCGCAGCCGCCAGAGATCACGACTCCACCGCCGATGAGCATGACCGGCTTTTCGGCGGCCA
>JBBQYN010000294.1:0-3564 GCA_038208655.1 Actinomycetales bacterium | reverse complement strand
GAGCACGATGAGAACGACGCCCCCGGCACCGATGGCCGGCTTCGGCTTCACGATGCCCACCTTGGTGCCGTAGGTCTGGTACGCCTTGCCCGCGCGCTTTGAGGCTTCGGCGTAGGCCTTGGAGGCCTTCTTTCCTACCAGGTCGCTGGTCTCGTGCACGTGCTTCATGGCCTCGCGCACCCGCGGGTCCTTGATGTCGTCGAGGGTAGCGACGGCCGAGGCGAGCGCCGCCGAGACAGCGAGCCCGGACGGTGTGGTCGCGTTCCGGGTGTCGATCGGCGAGGCGAGCAGGATGGCGCAGAAGGCGAGTACAGCACACGCACGGGTGCGGGCCGGCGGAACGACGAAGGCGCCGCCCGTCGACAATGTCGAACGGGCGGCGCCTTCGAGGAACCGCGGCGGGTGCCGGAGGTCAGTCCTGCGATTCCGCTTCATCGACGACCCACAGCTCATCGTCGGCACGGAGGGTCTGCCAGGCGGCGTAGGCGACACCGAGCACGGCCAGAACGCCGAGCACGATGAGAACGACGCCCCCGGCACCGATGGCCGGCTTCGGCTTCACGATGCCCACCTTGGTGCCGTAGGTCTGGTAGGCCTTGCCTGCGCGCTTGGAGGCTTCGGCGTAGGCCTTGGAGGCCTTCTCGCTGACCAGGTCGCTGGTCTCGTGCACGTGCTTCATGGCCTCGCGTACCCGCGGGTCCTTGATGTCGTCGAGAGTGGCAACGGCCGAGGCGAGTGCAGCCGATACGCCGGGAATCACGTCATGCGAAACCTTGCGCCTGGCGTCATCCACCGCGCTCCGCGTGGCGTTGATGCCCGAGTGCACGGCGGGGCGGATCTGTGCGTCGACGGTGTGACGCACGCGCGGCACGACCTCTTCGCGGCCGGCGTTGCCGATCTGACGTCCGGCCTCGCGGACGACGTTTGTTGCGCGGTCGAGAACATCGCGCTGTTCTTCCCACAGTTCGTTTGCAGCCTTTTTGAGGCGCTTGAGTTCCTTGGCGCGCTTGCGAGAGAGTCCCATAGTCATCCTCCGGTGGTGGTGATGCGGAAACTACATCCTTTCACGCGTCCGGCTGGCAACCAACCTCTTGCGTTCTGTGTGAATGCTGAGCCAAACACGCGCTGTGGGAGGATAGAACAATGACTTCCCACACCCACGTCGCAACGTTTAACACGACCCTCGGAGCCATCAAGGTGAACCTCCTGGGCAACCACGCTCCCAAGACCGTCGCCAACTTCGTCGGCCTTGCGACCGGCACGAAGGAGTGGACCGACCCGCGCACCGGAGCCGCCTCCACCGCACCGCTCTACGACGGTGTGATCTTCCACCGCATCATCGACAACTTCATGATCCAGGGCGGCGACCCGCTCGGACAGGGCACCGGCGGACCCGGCTACCAGTTCGACGACGAGATTCACCCGGAGCTCACCTTCACGAAGCCGTACCTGCTCGCCATGGCGAACGCCGGCTCGCGTGGCGGCAAGGGCACCAACGGCTCACAGTTCTTCATCACGACGGTGCCCACCACCTGGCTCCAGGGCAAGCACACCATCTTCGGCGAGGTGGCCGACCAGGATTCGCGCGACGTCGTGGCGAAGATCGAGGCCGTCGAGAAGGATGGGCGCGACCGCCCGACCACCGACGTCGTGATCGAGAGCATTTCGATCGACGAGGTGTGAGCACCCTCGTGACCGTTCGATGACCGACACGGGTCCCGTGCCGGAGAACGACGCGCAGGATGCCGGCAACTTCTGTTACCGGCATCCTGACCGTCAAAGCTTCATCGTGTGCCAGCGCTGCGGGCGCACGATCTGCCCGGACTGCATGACGCCCGCCGCGGTGGGCGTACACTGCCCCGAATGTGTGCGGGAGAGCCGAGCGAGCGCGCCCCGGCAGCGTCCCGCGATCATCCGGTCGGCACGACGCCTGACCGCCGAAGGTCAGCCCGCCGTCACGTACTCGATCATCGGCGTCACCGCATTCGTCTTCGTGTTGCAATTGGTCTTCGGCGGGCTGATCGAGAACTACCTCGTCTACCGGCCCGTTTTCACGGCGTTGCTGCCGTGGACCATGCTTACGTCGGTCTTCCTCCACGGCGGATTCGCCCACATCCTGTTCAACATGTTCTCGTTGTTCATCTTCGGGAGGATCATCGAGCAGTCGATTGGACGCGCACGCTTTCTCACCCTCTACCTGCTCAGCGGCTTCGGGGGTTCCGTGGCGGTGCTGCTGTTGAATCCGGGCGGGGGAGTACTCGGAGCATCGGGAGCCGTCTTCGGCCTGATGGGTGCCTTCTTCGTGATAGCCCGAGGTCTTGGCGGCAACGCGTCGTCGATCCTGGTGCTGGTGGGACTCAACCTCGTGCTCGGCTTCGTCATCCCCGGAATCAGCTGGCAGGCCCATGTGGGCGGTCTCATCACGGGCGCGCTCACGGCGTTCATCTTCATGCGCACCCGCTCACCGCGTCAGAAGAATCGCCAGATCCTGCTGACCTCAGGTGTCGCGGCCGCACTCATCGCGATCACCGTCACGGCGTTCACCGCGATCTTCACGCGATGAGCCGAGCACGAAAGTTATCCACAGGTCTTTCCACACTGGGGACAATTACAGCCGTGTAATTGTCCCCTATTCAGGGGACAACCCGGCGTGCCGAACGAACGCGACTAACGCCAGCGCGTCGTCATGAGGAACCCAAGGAACAGGATTCCGAAGCCGACGAGGATGTTGCCGTCGCCGAGTTGTTGGATCGGCAGCGTCGCGCCGCTGACGTAGAAGACGATGATCCAGGCGAGACCGAGAAGCATGAGGCCGAACATGATGGGCTTGAACCAGACGGGGTTCGGCACGTCATCGCCGCCACGGCGTTCGACCGTCGGCTTGTCGGATGCGCGGCCCCCCGCTGGTCGACTGTCGCCCGCCGGGCGGGAGGTGGAGGGGACGTTCGATCCGGCGCTCGCGCCATCTTTGGGTCTAGCCATGCGGGAATTCTAGCGCGCCCCGTGCGAACACCGCCGGAGGCCCGGGCGGCACCCCCGATCTGGGCGCCGACGATGGGTGCTCATCGGCAGGCAAGGATTCGAGCCGGCTTTAGAATCGACAGCATGACCGCCCCTGTGACCACCGTGCCGAGGACGGGGCGGCGCACCCTCGGGCTCACGGTCGTCGGAGTGGCGGGAGAGCTGCTCGTCACTGCGGGCGTGTTCGTCTTCCTCTTCCTCGGATGGCAGCTCTGGCTGAACGATCTGATCCTCGGCGCCGGTCAGCGCGGGGAAGCCATTGCGCTCAGCCAGGAATTCGAAGCGGCGGCCACGTCACCTCAGACAACGGATGAGGCGCCGGAGGGCGATCCCGCTGCGGCAGTGCCTGCCGATGCGGCCGAGCCGGTTGTGGCGGCGGCCCCCGCCGAGAACACGCGGTTCGCCACGCTGTTTGTACCCCGCTTCGGCGACGGCTATGTGCGCAGCATCTCCGAGGGCGTGGCGCAGGAGCCGGTGCTCTCCCGCGGTGTGGGCCATTACCCCGGTACGCAGATGCCCGGAGAGGTGGGCAACTTCGCCATC
>JBBQYN010000293.1:0-3567 GCA_038208655.1 Actinomycetales bacterium | reverse complement strand
CGACAACGTCTGCAGCAGGTCGGCCTCCTCGTCGACGAGCCGGGTGATGGCGGCATCCACCCGGGTCAGCCCCGCCGGAGTCATGCTCACGAGCACCCCGCGGCCGTCGTGCGGGTCGGTTCGGCGTTTCACGAGGCCGCGTTCCACGAGCCCGTCAATACGGTTCGTCATGGTGCCGCTGGAGACCAAGGTCTGCTGCAGCAGAGATTTTGGACTCAGCTCATATGGCGTGCCGGCCCGGCGCAACGCCGACAACACGTCGAATTCCCACGACTGAAGCTCAGCCATCGTGAACGCGGTGCGACGCGCCCGGTCGAGATGTTTCGACAGCCTGGCCACCCGGCTCAACACCTGCAGCGGGGAAAAGTCCAGATCAGGGCGCTCGCGAAGCCACGAATCTACGATTCGGTCGACTTCATCATGGCCAGGCATTACCCCATTATCGCGGCTGCGAGCGCGGGAGGCTGCCGCCGGGTCAGACTTCTGGCAGACTTGAGGGGTTGTCAGCCCCCGGGCCGACGCGTTCCGCCATAGTGTAACGGCAGCACGGCAACCTTTGGAGTTGTTCGGTCCAGGTTCGAATCCTGGTGGCGGAGCCCTCACCCTGACCCATGCAGAACTCACCCGTGCAGAGGACATCTTCCGTGACAGACTCCCGACTCGCTATTATCGTGCTCGCCGCCGGGCAGGGCACCCGCATGAAGTCCGCTCTGCCCAAGCTGCTGCATCCGCTGGCCGGCGTGCCGATCGTCGGCCACGTCTTCGCCACCGCACGCGCCCTCGACGCCGCGCACGTGATCACCGTCGTGCGCCACGAACGTGACCGCCTCGCCGCCCTCGTGGCCGCGGACCTGCCCGAGAGCGTGGTCGTTGACCAGGACGAGATTCCCGGCACGGGCCGCGCCGTGGAGCAGGCCGTGGCCGCGCTGCCGGCCGACTTCGACGGTGACGTGCTCGTGATCAACGGCGACGTGCCGCTTCTGGATGCCGTGACCCTGGCGGACTTCCTCGCCGCACACCGCGGCAGCGCCGCTCAAGGCACGGTGCTCTCGGCGTTCCCGGCCGATGCGACCGGCTACGGCCGCATCATCCGCTCGGCACAGGGCGCTTTCGACCGCATCGTGGAACAAAAAGATGCCACGGATGCGGAACTGGCCGTGAACGAGATCAACGCCGGCGTGTACGCGTTCACCCTGGGCGCGCTGCGCGACCAGCTGGCCCAGCTGACCCTCGACAACTCCCAGGGCGAAAAGTACCTCACCGACGTGGTGGGCCTGCTGCGCCGCGCTGGATCCGACGTCACCGCGGTCCCCGTGAGCGACCCGTGGCTGGTCGCCGGCATCAACGACCGCGCCCAGCTCAGCGAAGCCGCCGCGAAGCTCAACGCCCTCATCGTGCGCGGCTGGCAGCTTGCCGGCGTGACCGTGCAAGACCCGGCCACCACCTGGATCGACCTCACCGTGACCCTGGCCGCCGACGTGACCGTGCTGCCCGGCACGCAGCTGCAGGGCGCGACCGTCGTGGCCACGGGCGCCATCGTCGGCCCCGACAGTACCCTGCGCGACTGCGAGATCGGCGCCAACGCCATCGTGAAGCGCACCGACGCAACCCTCGCCGTGATCGGCGACGGGGCAACGGTCGGACCGTTCTCGTACCTGCGCCCCGGCACAGTGCTCGGCGCCGACGGCAAGATCGGTGCGTTCGTGGAGACCAAGAACGCGCAGATCGGCGCCGGCAGCAAGGTGCCGCATCTGAGCTACGTGGGCGACGCCACGGTCGGCGAAGGATCGAACATCGGAGCCGGCACCATTTTCGCGAACTACGACGGTGTAGCCAAGCACCACTCTGTGGTCGGGTCGCACGTGCGCACCGGGTCGCACAACGTGTTCGTGGCGCCGATTACAATTGGTGACGGGGCATACACGGGGGCGGGAACGATCGTGCGAAAGAGCGTTCCTGCCGGGTCTTTGGCCATCAGTGTGGCCCCGCAACGCATGATGGACGGCTGGGTTGAAACCAACCGTCCCGGGACGGACGCGGCCGAAGCCGCGCACACCCGCAACAACAGCACGGTGAGTGGAGAATAGGTGTCGGAGATCAAAACCAGCGGCGACAAGAGACTAGTACTGGTTTCGGGGCGAGCGCACCCGCAGCTTGCGCTCGATATCGCCACGGAGCTGGGATCAGAGCTTCTGCACACCGACGCCCGTACCTTCGCCAACGGCGAGCTGTACGCCCGGTTCGACGAGAGCGTTCGCGGGTCGGATGCCTTCGTCATCCAGTCCCACACCGCCCCGATCAACGAGTGGCTGATGGAACAGCTGATCATGGTCGACGCGCTCAAGCGCGCCTCCGCCAAGCGGATCACCGTGGTTGCACCCTTCTACCCCTACGCCCGCCAGGACAAGAAGGGCCGCGGCCGCGAACCGATCTCGGCCCGCCTCGTCGCCGACCTGTTCAAGGTCGCCGGCGCCGACCGCATCATGTCGATCGACCTGCACGCCGCCCAGATCCAGGGCTTCTTCGATGGCCCCGTCGACCATCTCTTTGCCATGCCGGTGCTGCTTGAGCACTTCCGCGAGAAGCTCGACCCGGCCACCCTCACCGTGGTGTCGCCCGACATGGGCCGTGTGCGCGTGGCCGACATCTGGAGCGACCGCCTCGGCGTGCCGCTGGCCATCATCCACAAGCGCCGCGACCCGCTGGTGCCCAACCGCGTCAGCGTGCACGAAATCGTCGGCCAGGTCGAGGGCCGCGTCTGCCTGCTCGTGGACGACATGATCGACACCGGCCGCACCATCGCCCTGGCCGCCGAGGCCCTGCGCGAAGCGGGCGCCATCGGCGTGGTCGTGGCCGCCACGCACGCCGTGTTCAGCGACCCGGCCGTGGACATGCTGCAAAACCCTGCCATCTCGGCCGTCGTCGTGACCGACACGCTGCCGATCCCCGAGGAGAAGCGTTTTCCCACGCTCACCGTGCTGCCTATCGCCCCGCTGCTGGCCCGCGCCATTCACGAGGTCTTTGACGAGGGCTCGGTCACGAGCATGTTCGACGGCGCCGCGTAACCGAACAGCCGCATAACCCGCGACCCGGGCCCCGGCCGATCTAGGTCGGGCTGCCCGGGTTCAGTGGTCTCGGGGCGCTCGGAATCAGGCCCAGCGGCACCACGAAGACCTCGCGCCCGCCCGGGTCGAGGGCGTAGCACTGCCAGCCGAGACCGCCGGGGCCGGCCATGTCCCAGCGGGCGTCATAGCCCACCGAGTCGGGCGCGTACTGGCCCACGGCGACCCGGCAGGTGTTGGACGCCGTCGTGGACGCCACCTGGAGGGTGGTGAAGATGCCCGGAACCACCAGCGCGATGATTCCCACCACCACCACGATGCGCACCATCGCGGTGAAGCGTTTACCGCGCAACGGGCGGTAATTCTCGCTGGGCACATAGCCGCTGAGCTCGGGGTGCTCATTGGAGCCGTCGTCGTTCGAGTCGGGGTTCTGGTTCGACATAGTCATAGTGTCCCTCCAGTATCCCAGACCCGGCTGAATCCCGGGCCGGACGAATTCATCACC
>JBBQYN010000292.1:0-3620 GCA_038208655.1 Actinomycetales bacterium | reverse complement strand
TGGCCTGGTACTCGGGCGACGACAGTCTGCTGCTGCCGTTCCTCTCGGTCGGCGCGGCCGGCATCGTCGCGGTCGCCACGCACGTCGTCGGGGCTGAGTTCGCTGAGGTGGTGCGCCGCTGGGACGCAGGCGACCACGCCGGCGCGCTGGATGTGTTTGGCACCACGACCGCGATCGTCGACGCTCTGAACGGTGCCGGCGCACAGGCCGTGATGGCGAAGGCAGCCCTGCAGGCCCTGGGCGTGCTGTCGTGCCGCACGCTGCGCCTGCCGAATGTTGCAGCCACCGCGGAGGAGGTCGCGATTCTGAGCGACGTGCTGACGGCAGCAGGCCTGATCGCCGCGAGCGCCACTCGCAGCTGAGCCGTCGTCGAGGTCGGGTGCTGAGCCCGGGACTGCGGCAATGGCCGCCTTCCTCAGTGACGAAGGTCCCGCCTCACCCCGCGTAGCGTGGAGCCCATGCGGGACTCAAGATGCAGGACGATGGGGAGGGCACGCCTCCCACCCTTGGCGTCCGCCCTCGAGGAGCCCATCGAATGACAGCCACATCGCGGCCAGCTGCCCGCACCGCCCGCACCGCCACGACCGCCCGGGCCCCGCTGAGCAGCCTCGGCATCCCCTTCGGGCTTTCCGGCCTCGCCGGCACCTGGAGCATGGCGGAGCATATCTCGCTGGCTCCCCGCGCCATCGCCGAGGGGCTGTGGATGCTTGCGGCGGCGGCCTGGATCGTCGTCGTCGGGAACTACCTCCGGCGATCCCGCAACCGAGGGGGAAGCATCCGTGCGGACCTGCACCACCCTGTGCAGGGCGCGTTCGCCTCGCTCGCGCCGACGTCGGCGATGCTCATCTGCACGCACTATGCGCAGTTCTTCCCGGTCGCAGGCCGGATCGCCACGAGTGCGTTGATGGTGGTCGGTCTGCTCTTCGGCGCCTGGTTCCTCGCTCAGCTTGCGCTGCGTGAGCGGGCCGTCGACGCCGTCCACGCGGGCTACCTGTTGCCCACGGTCGCGGCGGCGTTCATCGTCGGCCAGAGCGCCGGCACGTTCGGCTGGACGCTGCTGGGCGAGGCGGCCATCGCCGTCGGCATCCTCTTCTGGCTGGTCTTGGGCACCATCATCCTTGCGCGGATGGCGTTCCGTCCCGCACCCCCCGCCGCTCTTCTGCCGACCTTCGCGATCTGGTCCGCACCACCAGCCGTGGCGGGAAACGCGTGGTTCGCACTGAACGGCGGCCGGATCGACCTGGTCGAGACGATGCTGCTCGGCACCTTCGTCGTGCTGATTCTCATGCAGCTGATGATGCTGGGCGCCTACTGGAGACTCCCGTTCACCCTGGGCTTCTGGGCGTTCACCTTCACCGCGGCCTCTAGCGGAACGTACGCGGCGCACTGGCTCGCCCTCTGGGGCGGTCCCGGGCACTCGGTGTGGGCGTGGCTGGTCATCGGACTTGTCACGGTCCTGATCGGGAGCATCGCCGTACGCTCCGTCATGCTGCTGAGCGGGTGGGGTCGGGTGCCCGAATCGGCCACCAGGTAGTCCGTTAGTCCGTCTGGGCCGAGCCGAAGCTGGCTGGCACGGAGCAGGGTTCGCTGAGGTCAGCGGTGGTGGGGTGGGACGTCGTAGAGGGTGTGCTCGGTGTGCTGCAGGACGTTGGTGACGAGGGCGGCGACGTGTTCGTCGGGCTGGGAGTAGTAGATCGTGGTGCCCTCGCGGCGTGCGGTGACCAGGCGTCCGGTGCGGAGCTTGGCCAGGTGCTGGGAGATGGCCGGTGTTGGGCGGTCGAGGGTTTCCGCGATGGCCGTCACGGGCATCTCGGTGCCGTCGAGCATGGCGAGGATCGCCAGTCGGGTGCGGTCCCCGAGCAGGCGCAGGACGCCGACGGCGTGGTCGAGGTCGGCGTCGGTCGGGGTGGTACGGGCGGCGGGGTCCACGAGGCTCATCTTGGCACCTCGGCGTTCTTCAGGCGTTCGGCAGCCACCAGGGTGGGACTCTGGTGGGGCCAGAGCAGAGTGGCGGTGAGTGTGGCTGCTGCGGCGACGACAGCGAGAAGGAGTGCCACACGGTCGACGCCGATGAGACCGAGCCAACCAGCCAGCGGGTAGGTGATCAGCCAGCAGGCGTGCGAGAGGGAGAACTGAGCGGCGAAGGCAGCGGGCAGGTCGGCAGCCGGGACCGATCGGCGGATGATGCGACCGACCGGTGTCTCGACCGAGGACCATCCGATCCCGATAGCAAGCCACAGGATCGCCACGGCGACCAGGCCCCACGTGACATCGGGGATGTGGAGGGCCTGCGGAGCGAGGGCAGTGGCGGTGGTGAGCAGGGCCGCCCCGCCGAGCATGACGCGCCGTTCAGGGAGGTGGCGCAGAGCCCAGGGGAGGGCGACGGCCGCGGCCATCGAGCCGGCGCCGATGGCGGCCAGCAGGAGGGCGACCACGTCCTCCCCTTGGGCGAACGTGATCCGGGCGATCACGACGGTCTGGACCAGGACGAACGCGCCGGCTGCGGCCACAGCCAGGTTGAGCGCCAGAACAGGACGTAGCGCCGGCGTCCGTACGAACAGCAGGGTTCCGTGCCGGGCTCGCTGGCCGAAGGGCATCTCGGGGGTGTCCTCGTCGGCGAACTGTCCGGCCCGGCGCGGGACCAGGACAGAGGCGACCAGTGCGGCGGACCCGGCGAACCCGGCCGCGGTGCCGAAGAACAGCGCCGAGGACGGGACGAAGATGAGCAGGGCGGCTGCCAGCATCGGAGACAGCACCGCCTCGAGGTCGTACGCCAGGCGCGAGAGCGAGAGGGCTGCGGTGTAGTCGTCCTCGTCGGGCAGCACGTCAGGGATGACGGACTGGAAGGTGGGGGTGAACGTGGCCGAGGCTGCCTGGAGGATGAAGATCAGCACATAGATCTGCCAGATCTCGCCCACGAACGGCAGCGAGAGCGCCACGACCACCCGCACCGCGTCTGAGCCGATCATCACCGCCTGCCGCGGCAGACGCGCCACGGCGGCTGCGGCGAGAGGTGCCACGAACACATAGGCCACCATCTTGACCGCGAACGCCGTGCCGAGCACTCCGCCGGCGCTCGCACCGGCCACGTCGTAGGCCAGCAGGCCAAGGGCGACCGTCGCCAGGCCCGTACCGGTCAGCGCGACGACCTGGGCCAGGAACAACCGGCGATAGGTGCGGTGCGCGAGGGCTCGGATCACCCAGCCATCATTGTGCATAGTTGCGCACACATGCAAGTGTTGAGGTTGCCGCCGTGCCGCGCCGTGACCCCGGCCACGCCCAGCGCCCTGAGCTGGATCACCTGACGGCCGCTGATCGGTCCACGGCTGCTCTCCGGTTGGCACGCGTGACCCAGCCCTGTGTGCAGAGGGGCGCACAGTCCCAACACCAAGCCGTTCAGGAACTCTTGTTAGCCTGACCGCACCGTTTTCTCGGAGACTGGGGTACAGATGACCGCCTGGGTGAGCAGCATCGTGCGCGTTGGCGCTGCCGTTGTGCTGTTCCTCGTGGTGTTCTCCGGTGTCATGGTGCACTGTTCACCCGAGGGCGGTGCCAGAGGACACACTGCTCATACGGTGCCGATGTCTGGTGAACCGAACCTTCCCGGTCCGACGGAGGTG
>JBBQYN010000291.1:0-3640 GCA_038208655.1 Actinomycetales bacterium | reverse complement strand
ACCTGGTGCAACGTCACCTTGCGGCGCTCCGGCGGCCACCAAGCGACCGCGCCGAGCGCCGTGAGCGGCAGCGCAGCGACAGTCGCCGCTGAGTGCTCGCCCACCCGCCGAGACAGGTCGATGACCCAGTCCCGAGATTGCTCGGCCGTTGCCCACATATCGGCATTGACCTCCGCGTCGTCATCGATCCAGGGCATCGGCTCGACGAAGGGGCGGCCGAAGGTGGCGCCGAGGTAGCCGGCTTCCACGCTCGCCACGTGCTTGACCAGCCCGAGCAGATTTGTTCCTGTGGGAAGCAGCGGGCGTCGTACGTCGTACTCGCTCAGCCCCTGCAGCTTCCAGATGAGCGCCTCACGGCCGGTCTCGAGATATCGCAGCAACGTCGTCTTGGGTAGCGAATCATCCATACGGCAAGCTTGACAGGCCGCGCCGACGCGGTAAAGGTCAGCCCCGTCGGAGCACGAAAAAGGGCCCCACCGCAGTGGGGCCCTCTCACAACTGACGGGTTAGGCGTTAAGCGCGGCCTGCAGTTCGAGGGTGATGGTGACCTTGTCGCCGAGGAGCATTCCGCCGGTTTCGAGGGCAGCGTTGTAGGTCAGGCCGAAGTCTTCGCGGTTCACGACGGTCTTCGCCGTGGCGCCGAACTTGTAGGCGCCGTAGGGGTCTGCGCCGAAGCCGCCGAACTCGAGCTCGAAGGTGGCGGGCTTGGTGACGCCCTTGATGGTGATGTTGCCGTCGATGAGGTAGTCGCCCTTAACCTCGCGAATGCCGGTGGAGGCGAACGAGATGGTCGGGAAGGTCTCGGCCTCGAAGAAATCCCCGGTGCGCAGGTGGCCGTCGCGGTTGGCTTCGCCGGTGTTGATGGAGACGACCTGGGCGGTGGCGGTGACGCTGGAGTCGAGCGGGCTCTCGCCGGTCACGAAGGTCGCGTCGAAGTCCTCAAAGGTTCCTTTGACCTTGCTGATCACGATGTGACGGATGCTGAAGCTCACCGAGGAGTGCGTCTTGTCGATGGTCCAGGTGCCGGCCTTGTAGCCGGGGATCGTGGTGGTGATGTCGCTCATGAATGCTCCCTAAAGTTGTCTGGGCGAATGCCCGCGGGTGAAGATTCGCCCTCGGATGTATGCAAGCGCATGGATGCTCGGCTTATTCCATTCCGCCGAAATTAATTCAGACATACTTTTCTGAACGTGCGGTGAAACCCGCGGTGTTAGTCTCCGAGGCGACGCGGCACTGCCGCGCCAGAGTCGAAGGAGGCACCGATGCGGGTAGAAGACCTGGCCGGGGAAAGCATCCTGATCGCCGCTGGCGGTCGCAGTATTCTGCTGCAATTGGCCGAGCCCGGCATCGGACACGGGGTGGCCGATCACAGCGACTTCGTCTCCCGACCGCTGGATCGCCTGAACGGGACCCTCAGCTTCGTGTACGCCATCGCCTGTGGCACCCCGGCCGAAGCAGCCCACGCCACCGCCCGGGTCAACCGTGCCCACGGGCCGGTGAAATCCGCCGGGTCCGCCGAGACCCCCGCCTACAGCGCCTTCAGCCCCGAGCTGCAGCTCTGGGTCGCCGCGACGCTCTACGACTCGGCGGTGACGATGTACGAACTCATTCACGGCGCGCTGCCCACCGACGTCGCCGATGACATGTACGAGCGCTACAAATTGCTCGGGACCGCCCTGCAGGTTCCCGCCGCGCTGTGGCCGGCGACCCGGGCCGACTTCGCCCGGTACTGGCAGCATCGGCTCGGCCAGCTGCACACCGACGCCGCGACGCGGGCGGTGGCGCAGCAGCTGCTGTACCCCAGCAGCGGTCCGCTCTGGCTGCGCCTGGCCATGCCTCTGGGGCGGCTGATCACGATCGGGCTGCTGCCGCCGTCGGTGCGCACCCTGTTCCAGCTGCCGTGGACGCCGCGCTCCCAACGCCGCTTCGAGCGAATGCTGCGTCTGCTGCGAGTGCTCTACCCGCCACTCCCCCGACGCCTGCGGCACCTGCCCAAGGACCGGTACCTGCGCGCCCTGCGGGCCTCGATGGCGGCGGCAGGCTAAACCTCGTTCGAGGCAGCCACGGGCCTCGCGGGTTGCCGGGCCCCCTCCCGTCGCCTCGGGGATATCGAACTGCCCGAGTGACCGAGCTGCCGGGTTACACTCGCTGCACAGACGTACGACGAGGGGGTGCCATGACCGACGACGCCACGACCGACCGACAGCGCCCACACCGGTTGGCCGGGTTCGCCCGTGCCCGCCCGAAACTCACCGCAGCACTGCTGGTCGCGGTGCTCGTGATCGGGTCCGCCGGCACGTTGCAGAGTTACCGGCTGGTGGTGGCGTCCACGGCGCAGGCCGACTACGACTCGGCGTTGGCCGTGTCGCTGGCCGCGCAGACCACGGCCACGGCCACGGTCGCTTCAGCGCAGTCGGTGCTGGCCGACGCGGGAGACGTTCTGAGTTCCAGCGCCGGCCGGGTGCTCGACGAGGCGCCGCGCACCACGCTCGCGGGCGCCCTCGGTCAGGCCGAAGCAGACCTCAGAGCCGCCCAGGACCAGCTCGCCCAGGCAGACCGGGGCGACGTGGCCACCGAAGCGGATGCCTCGTTCTTCGCCCCGGGATCCGGCCTCCGCGCCAGCACCGCGGCCCTGGCCGGCCGTAGCTTCGACGCCGCCGACCGGCTGGCCGGTATCGCCGACACGCTGGCCACGCCGGTGCAGGCTGTCACCGACGCCGTGGCGCTCTGGCAGGCGGAGCACGACCGCGTCGTGGCCGCGCGCTATAGCAACAACACCCACGCTGCCGGCTGGTACCCGGAACTTGATCAGTGCATCGGATCGGTCGACATCACCGCCCACTACGGCGTGAACACCATCGCCGAGCACTGGTCCTGCGGTGGCCGTGACTTTCCCGACGAGGCCGGAACGATCATCACGCTCACCGGGCTGCACGCCGGCACCTACCGCGTGGACGGTATCGTCGCGATGCTCAACGCCAGCCGGAACAGCCCGAGCGACCTGCCGCTGGGGCATGACCTGCTCTACCAGACCTGTCAGAACGGGCAGTCCAGCACCATGTCCTTCACCGCACTGACCCGCCTCGACGAGGAACCCGGCAGCAGCGCCGCCGCGACCGGGTGATCCAGCGCGTTTGAGGTGATCCAGCACGTTTGAGGTGATCCAGGGTGGTTTAGAAGAAGCCGTCCGGGGTTCCCGCTGCCTTGGTGACCTCGGACGTGTTCACACCGGCGGCATTGAGTTTGGCGACGGCCACGCGCAGTCCGGATTCCATCTGAGCGGCCCAGACCTCGGTCTCACGGCTGGCAGCGTCGGCGGCGTCGGCACGGGCCACGGCGCGTTCTTTCTCGGCACGTTCGTTCGTGACCTGCTGAATGCTCAGGGTGATGCCGTAGTACGCGGCGACCATGGCGGCGATCGGAGCCGCGATCACGGCGAGCGCGTTGATGCTGGCGCTGCTCACGTTCACGAAGATCATCACGATGAACGCCACCGCGAGCAGCGACATGCCGACGACCACAACGAGCGCGATGCGCTGCGGCGGCGCGTCCTTGCCCGCGGCCGCATCCGCATCCGCGGTCGGCGGCGCGGCGGGTGCGACGACCGGCGGGAACCCCGCGGCCGTCGCGGCGGGCGCCG
>JBBQYN010000290.1:0-3655 GCA_038208655.1 Actinomycetales bacterium | reverse complement strand
CGAGCCGCCCTCACCGAGCACCAGGTCGACCATGTCCTCGGTGAAGTCCCGGTAGCGGTCCAGGGATTCGGCGCCGGCGAAACTGTCAGTGAGCATGAAGTGGATGTTGCCGTCCTTGGCGTGCCCGAAGATCACGCTGTCCCGGTACTGGTAGCGCTCGAACAGGCTGATCAGCTCGATGCAGGTGCGGCCGAGCGCGGGAACGGGCACCACCACGTCTTCCAGCAGCGCGGTGGTGCCCCGGGGCCGGGCCCCGGCGACGGCGGCATAGAGCCCCTTGCGCAGGTGCCACATCTGCGCCCGGGCGGCGGCGTCGCTGCTGAACTCGGCGGGGCTGCTGAGTCCGAGGCCGCCGGCGAGGGCGACTCCGGTGGCCTGCAGCTCCGCGAGGGCCTCGGCGCTGTCCGCATGGTATTCCACCAGCAGGGTGGCGTGGTTGGCCACGGCCAGGTCACGGATGATGGGGGGCGCGTCGGGCAGGCCCTGCCCGACTTTCAGGGACAGTGCGTCCATAAGCTCCAGGGTCGCCGCCCCGGTGTCGACCAGCGCGGGCAGGGCGGCGTTGGCCGCCTCGAGGCCGTCAAAGACCAGCAGGCTCGTGGTGACGTGGGCGAGCTTGGGGATGGTGCGGAACACCGCCTCGGCGACGAAGCCGAGGGTGCCCTCACTGCCCACGATGAGGTGCGCGAGAATATCGACCGGCTTCTCGAAGTCGAGCAGCGCGTTCACGCCGTAGCCCATGGTGTTCTTCATCGAGAACTGCTGCCGAATCGTGGCGACGGAGGCGGCGTTGTCGCGCACCCGCCGGGCCAGCCGCAGCAACCCCTCGTGCAGCTCGGGCTCCGTGGCGCGGAGGAGCGCGTCGGCATCCGCTGCCCCGGTGTCGATCACCGTGCCGCTGGGCAGCACCACGGTGAGGGACTCCAGGGTGCGGTATGTGTTGTCGGTGGTGCCGCAGGCCATGCCGGAGGAGTTGTTGGCAATGACACCGCCGATGGTGCAAGCGATCTCGCTCGCCGGGTCGGGGCCGAACTTGCGGCCATACCGGGCCAGCCGGTTGTTCAGGGCGCGCACGGTGACACCGGGCTGCACGCGCACCCGGGCGCCGGCATCCAACACCTCGATCTTCGTGAAGTTGCGGCGTACGTCCACGAGCACGCCGTCGGTGAGGGCCTGACCGCTCAGGCTGGTGCCGCCGGACCTGAACGTGAGGGGGGCGCCCTGCGCGGCGCTCGCCGCCAGCAGCCTGCCGACCTCGTGCGCATCGGCGGCCACGACGACCGCCTGCGGAATCAGCAGGAAGTGCGAGGCGTCGTGCGCATTGGCATGCCGGTCGATCGGCCGCGTCTTCACCTGGCTGGCATCGGCCACGGCGGTACGCAGCGAGTCGAGCAAGGCCGCGGGGGCCGGTTCGGTCGAAGCGGTTTCGGGTGTCGCCATGGTGGCCATTACGGTACCAACCAGCCCAGCACGGGGGTGGACTGCAGCACGATGAGCACGGTGATAAGCACCAGCAGGCCCAGGCTCCGGGGTGACGCCGCTGACACGGTCGTTGGCTGCATGGGGTTGTCTCCGCACTGAGAATGCGCCACCGGCGTGACGACGTCCCCAGTGTCTAACAAGTATTTAAGTAAGTCAATCCCTTATTCACGTACGTCAATCCCTGATGTCGCAGGGTCTGGCAGGATGGAAGCCCATCCGTTGTGAAAGGTGCACCCATGGGTATCTCCGTTGCGGCGATCTCGATCGTCGATGCCATCGCCAATGATCTGCGTTCCCGGGTCTTCGCCGGGGAGTTGACCGCGGACGTTGCCCTGACCGAGACGGAGATGGCCACCAGCTACAACGTGGCGCGCCCCACGGCCAAGGCTGCCATCGAACGCCTCGTCGGTGAGGGACTGCTCGTACGCGGTCTGCACAAGACGGCACGGGTGAAGGAACTCGGCCCCGACGCCGTGCGCGACATCTACCTGGCCCGCGCCTACCTGGAGAGCGAAATCGTGCGCCGTCTGGCCGCGACCGGGCAGGTGCCCGCCGACGCCGTGGCGGCGAACCGGGAAATCGCGGCGCTCACAGGTAACTCCCCGCTCGACCTCGTCGACCCCGACATGCGCTTCCACACCGGCCTCATCGATGCCGCCGGCAACGACCGCATCAGCTTCATGTACCGGTCGCTGATCAGCGAAGTGCGACTGTGCATGACCCGGGTGCAGTCCCTGAACCTGCTCGCACCCGGCCTGATTCACGCCGAGCACGACCGCATTCTTGAACTCATCGCCACCGGGGACGGTGACGGTGCCGCGCGGCTGCTCGACGAACACCTGGCCCGGGCGCGGGAACGCCTCGTCAACGCCCTCGGCGGTGAAGCCGGCCCCGAGTCGGGCTTGCCCCTTGTGTCGGCAATACCGACCCCGACCGACGCCGAGTAGGGCAACGGATGCCTTCCCTCTCTCCCGACACCTGGGCCGCGATCTCCCGGCTCGCCGCGTGCACCCCCGCCGGCGATCCCCTCGAACTCGTGCGGGCCATCCGTCTGTTGCAGCAGGCCCTCGACGCTGAGGCCGCAACCCTCGCTGGCGTCCGGGCCGCGCTCGCCGGGGGGTCCGACTGGAAACAGGTCGCCGACGCCGCCGGGCTGCAGACGGCGGCCGCGAAATGGCGCTGGCAGGGCTCCGACGACGAGATCGCCGCTCGCCTCGCCGCCGGTCGCAAACGCTCCGCGCGTCCCAGCAGCGTGCCCACCGACCTGCCCGGTCTCTCGGTCGCCGAAGCCGCCGCCCAGCTCGGTGTGACGGCGCAGGCCGTCTACCTGCAGGTGCGCCGCGGCACCCTGGCCAGCCGCACCGTGGAACTTCCCGACGGCCGCAGCTACAAGCGGGTCTTCCCGGTCGGCGAGACCCCGCCGGATGCTCAGCCCGACGACTCCGCCGGCCAACCGTCTTCAGGTACCGCGTCTAAAATGCCCTAAACGAACTGCACACCACCCCCGTGCACCCCGTGCACGACGATCACCAGCGGATGACGGAGCCAGACATGACTGACAATCCCCCCACCACGCCCTTCACCACGCCCGAGCCGACGCCCGGCCGTGACGCCGACACCCAGCTGACCGAGGTCATCCAGCGCGTCGCCGGAGCGAACCCGACCGCATCGGCCACGCCCCTGGTGGGCCAGACCGGGTCGACCCCGACCCACGCCACGACCGGCACTCCGGCCGCGCCCGCCCAGACCGTCGCCCCGGCGGCGCCCGCCGCGACGGCCGCGGGGTTCCCGCCGGTCGTCGCACCCGCCGCGCCGCCGACCGCGGATGCGGATGCGGCCGCGGGCAAGGACGCGCCGCCGCAGCGCATCGCGCTCGTTGTGGTCGTAGGCATGTCGCTGCTCGCGGTGGCGTTCATCGTGATGATCTTCGTGAACGTGAGCAGCGCCAGCATCAACGCGCTCGCCGTGATCGCGGCGCCGATCGCCGCCATGGTCGCCGCGTACTACGGCATCACCCTGAGTATTCAGCAGGTCAAGAACGAACGTGCCGAGAAAGAACGCGCCGTGGCCCGTGCCGACGCCGCCGACGCTGCCAGCCGTGAGACCGAGGTCTGGGCCGCTCAGATGGAATCCGGACTGCGCGTGGCCGTCGCCAAACTCAATGCCGCCGGTG
>JBBQYN010000289.1:0-3664 GCA_038208655.1 Actinomycetales bacterium | reverse complement strand
CCGAACGGTGCGAAGCGGGTGGTGTTCACCGGCCCTGCCGAAGGGCGGCGGCGGTCTGCTGCCAGGTGCTCGGCGACAGGATCGAGCCGGCGAACCGGTTCGCGGGGCGTGCCGGTGTCGCGGAGGGAACGGATGCGGGGGGAACGGATGCGGGGGCCGGCGCGATCGGGCCGGGGGCGGTATCCGTTTCGCTGACCAGGCCGAGCAGGCGCGCGAACTCGACGGCGCCGCTCGTGTCAGGGGCGGGCGCGGCGGGCGCGCCCGGGGTCGCGGTGGTGTGCAGCACGGTGACGGACTGTTCGGTCACGCCGAGGGTGAGGCGCTGTCCGTCGACGTCGACGACGACGACGGAGGATTTCGCGCCGACGGCCTGCCGGCCGACGACGGTGACGAGGTTGAGAATCTGGGAGCCGCGGGTCACCTTGCTGAGGCGTCGCTGCATGTACCAGAGCAGCGCGAGTACCACGCCGAGGGACAGGATGACCCGCAGCGCCACGATGAGGGTGTCCATTTAGGCGAGGCCCTCGGCGACATCGAGAATCTGGGTGATGCGCACGGCGTAGTCCTGGTCGACGACCACGATCTCGCCGTGGGCGATGAGGCGGCCGTTGAGCAGGATGTCGGCGGGCGCGCCGGCGGAGCGGTCCAGTTCAATCACGGCGCCCGGTTCGAGGGAGAGCACGTCGCGCACCGACATGCGGGTGCGGCCGATCTCCACGGTGAGGGCCATTTCCACGTTGCGGATCCGGCCCAGTTTGCCGCTCACGTCGCCGCCGCTGCGGCGGCCCGCGCTGAAGGTGTTCTTGCTCTCGCGGATCGCGAACCAGCCGATGACTCCGGCGTCGCCCATGAGGTCGAAAACCACCGCTTCGTCGGCGGTGAACAGTTCGGTGGCGTCTTCGACGCGATTGTCGCCGAGCACGCCGACGCCGAGCACGCTCGCCGCGCTTTCCAGGGCGGGGCGCAGCACGTCGCTGCTGGAAATGAGTCCAGAGCCGCCGGCGGCATCCATTGACGTCGGATCGACCAGGGCGATGGCAAGGTCCACGGATTCGGTGCCCACGAAGGAGGCGATGACCGCGGCGGTGACGGCGGTGCTCAGGCCGGGTCCGGCGTGCTGCACGGCGGTGAGCCGGGTGGGGGTCGGCAGCACACGGATCAGCGCTTCGACGGCGCTGACGGACATCTGGCGGGTGGGGGTCATGCGGGTGTCTCCTCGGTGTCGATCACGATGCACGCGAGGCGGGCTCCGTTTGCCCCCACTGCGGCGCGAGCCAGGGGGCGTCCATCGACGGTGAGCGTCAGCGGACGGTGATGGGGGTGGGGAATGGGCAGTACGTCGCCGACGGCGAGGGAGAGAATGCGGCTGGTCAGCACCGGGGCGATGTCAAGGCGCAGTGCCACATCAACGGGAACGGATGCGATCTGCTCCTGGATCAGGGCGCGGGCGTTGCTCACGTTTTGGGTGGGGTTCACTTCGGAGAGCTTCACGGCCGACGCCGGGATGGCGAGCGTGGCCAGGCTGGTGCGGTCGGCGATGCGGATCGTGAAGTTCGCCACGACCATGAGGTCGCCGGTGGCCGCGGCCTGCGCGAACTGGGAGTTGTACTGCAGAGCGTCGATGTGCAGGTCGGCGGTGAGCAGGTCGCTCATCGAGTAGCGCAGGTCTTCGAGGCTTTCGCCGAGCAGCTGACGCACGAGGGCCTGCTCGATCTGGGTGAACTTGCGTTCCGGCAGGTCGACGGAGGGCCCGTTGCCGCCGAGCATGTGCCGCACCCAGGTGAGGGCCACGGCGGTGGGAAACTGGATCACGCCGCGGGCGGCCACGCCGTCGATGCCGAACAGGATCATCGCGGTGGTCGCGGGAAGTGACGCGGCGTATTCGTCGTAGGTTTGCATGACGACGGACACGCAGGCGACGCTGCTCATCACCCGCACTCGGGCGGTGATCTGGGTGCCCCATTGGCGGGCGAAGGTTTCAAAGGCCAGTTCGAGCACCCGGGAGTGTTCCCGGGCCAGGGTAGACGGTCGGCGAAAGTCGTAGAGTTCGACCGTCGTCGATTTCGGCCGCTTCGCGCGCGCGGCGATATTCGCTAATTCCTGGACCGTCACGGTGCAGACTATCGGTTGGTAGCTCGGGGATGTAAGCACTATCTCGGAAGGATTATGCCGACACTTTCCGGGCGCGTGGGGCCCGATCGCGCCCGGCGATTATGGCGCCTGATTCAGTGGCCAGTGCTGGTACTCGTGCTCTTGCTGCTGCTGGGTGAGCCGGATTTCTCGACCACCTCGGGAATGATGGCGCGCACCTCGTCGGGCAGGGCGGAGAGCACCACGATGTCCACGCGGCGGTTCTGGGCCATGTCGGTCTGCGTGCTCCCGGTGGCGCTCGGCCGTGCCGAGCCGAATCCCACGGCTGAGATCGCCGCCTGCGAGACGCCTCCCTGGCCCACGAGCTGACGCAGCACCCGAGCGGCCCGCCCGGCCGAGAGTTCCCAGTCGGTGGCGTAGTTGGCGGACTGGCCGTGCACGTCGGCATGCCCCTCCACGGAGATCTCGTTGGACACGCCTACGAGCGAGGGCGCCATGGCGTTGATGATGGCCACGGCTTCCGCGCTGAGGTCGGCGCTGTCGGGCGCGAAATAGCTCTCGGAGCCGACCAGTCCGATGGTGAGTCCGCGTTCATCCACGATGAACTCCGCAGCGTCCGCAAGCCCGGCGGCGGACAGGCTCGCCTCCACGGAATTCTTCAGAGCGGACAGATTCTGCACCTCATTCATGGCCTGCTGCAGGCCGCTGAGTGTGCTTGAGTTCGGTTCGGTGGCGTTCGGGTCGCTGTCGGTCGTGGCGGCGTCGCCGGCGGCCACGACCACGCCCTCGACCGTCTCTACTTCGCCGAGGTCGACCACGCCGAAACCGGTCGCGAGGGAGTCAGCGAGCTGCTCATACTTGCCCTGGTCGACGCTCGACATGGCGAACAGCACGATGAACATGCACATCAGCACGGTGACCATGTCCATGTATGAGGCCATCCAGCGCTCGTCAGGGTGCTCTTCGTCAGACTCAGTTGAGCCGCGACGGCGTTTCGGGGCGCTCATACCGGCGTAGAGACGTTTTCGTCGGAGTCTGCGACAGCGGATGCCTTGCTCGAGCGGCGGGGCTGGGCCTCCGGTGGCACCATGGCACGCAGGCGTTCGCCGAGCAGGCGCGGCTGGATGCCGGCCTGGATGGCGAGGGAGCCTTCGAGCAGCAGGTTGAGGCGGTCCACCTCAATGTCCGAGAGGCGGCGAAGCCGGGCACCGATGGGCAGCCAGAGAAAGTTGGCCGTCAGCAGGCCCCACAGGGTGGCCACGAACGCGGCAGCGATCATGGGCCCGAGCAGCTCGGGGGTGCTGAGGTTTTCGAGCACGTGGGTCAGCGACACGACCGTGCCGATGATGCCCACGGTGGGGGCGTAGCCTCCGAGGGTCGTGTAGAACTTGGCGGCTTTGCGCTCGCTCTTGGCCTTGGAATCGATTTCGTCTTCGAGCAGAATGCGCAGGTCTTCACCGTCGGTGCCGTCGGCGATGTTGCGCAGTGCGCCGCGCAGGAACGGGTCGTCGACCTCTTCGGCGGCCTGGTCAAGGGCCAGCAGACCTGAGCTGCGTGCGGTTTCGGCCAGGCC
>JBBQYN010000288.1:0-3670 GCA_038208655.1 Actinomycetales bacterium | reverse complement strand
CGAGCAGGGTGAGCACCTGCTGGGTGCCGGCCTGCCGCCCCCAACAGAGCGTTCCGGTCTGGGCGAGAAACCAGATCAGGTGATAGCCGCGCTGCTGACCGGTAGCGATTCCGTGCGATTCCAGCAGCGCCAGAAACTCCGCCCGGGTGTGGTCACGCTGCCCGGACAGGGCGCCGAGGGCGATGCTGCGCGCCGCCTCGAGTAGGTCGGTCGTCAGGCCGAGTTGAGCGTGCCGGGTGGCGGCTGCGGTGACCAGCCTCGGGGCGTCAGCGACAGCATCCAGTGCAGGTCCCGCGCCGGCACGAGGTGCAGCGTGCCCCGCATGGGCCAGGACCGCACGATGGCCGCGCTGTCCAGGGCGGTACGCACCTGGGCGGCGGTGAGGCCGGGGGAGCGGGCGCCGAGCGCCCACTGCGACGCGGCATAGTCCTGTGCCTGCACGGCGAGCAGCCGCTCGAACACGGACAGGGCCGCAGCACCGGCGTCGTTCGAGGCGGCCTTGGTCGCGGCGTCGTCGGTCCTGTTGTCGGTCGCGGCGTCGGTCGCGGCGGCGTCGCGGCCAGCGAAGTCCGTCGCCACTGTGGTGGGCGCAGGACCGCTGAGCGCCTGGCTGTGCAGTCGCAGGCGGCGCAGGTCGGCCGGTGAGAGTGTGCGGGACGTCGGGTCACCGTGCCGCCGGCCGTCTAGTCGAAGATGCGCACAAGGTGCCAGGACCGTCCGTCGCGTTGCCGGGTGACGTCGAACACGTGACTCTCCCCATTGTCGGCCGTGGCCTGAAAACGCCAGCCGGCGATGCTCAGGGGAGCGTGGCCGATGCCGTAGCTGTGCTGGGCCAGCGGGCTCCACCAGTCGGAGGTTCCCACGAGTGTCGTGGGCGTGTCGGAGACGCGATACCGGCGATCACGCCAGACCAGCAGGATCGGCTGGCCGCTGTCGCTGCTCTCGACTCGAACCGGTTCATCCACCACGGGCATGGTGCTCGCCTCGCTTCCCTCCGCTCGAACGGATGTTCGACAAAAGCGACTCTAACCCCGGGGCGGCGCAAGCGCCAGTACCCGGCCCGATTTTCTGATGATTCCCCCGGCTACGTTCGTCGCGACGGGTGCTGCGGGTCGTGAGCGGGCCGCACGTGGGTCGCGAATGCTACCGGGGCGGTGCCGGGAATGTCAGAGGGGTCTGCGGGGGTGCTGCCAAGACCGGTCGGGTCAGGCGAGGTCGTCGTCGGTGCGGGCACCGAACACGATTTCATCCCAACTGGGCATGGCGGCGCGGCCGCGTTTTGCGCCGCTCGTCGTGCCGCGTCCGGTCGACTTGCCGCTCTGCGTGGTGGCGCCCTGACTGGTGCCGCCCTGATTGGCCCAGATGCTGCGTGCCGGTTCTCCCGGGCTGGCCGGGGCCGGGGTGGTGTCGCTCGAAGTGGCAGCAGGTCCCGCACCGCTGGCATCGCCGGCGCGACGAGCCTGAGCCAGTGCAGCCGTCTTGGCGGCATCACTGAGGTTCGCCGCTTCCCGTTCACCGCGGCGGCGGCGCAGGGATTCGAGCAGGTCGGCCGTTTCGCTCAGGCTGGTCGGCGGCTCGGCAGCGCGCTTGATGGCGGCCTTCGATACGGCGTCCGACGTGGAAGGAATACGGGAGTACGGCACCAGATCGGGTAACGCGGCGGTGTCGCTCAGAATCTCGTCGGCCAGCGACTCGGTGAAGTTGAAGGCACCGCTGTCGAAGCGGGAGACGTCGGATGCGCTGGTTTCGGAACCCACCGCGCGCAGCCGCGGAATCAACGAACCCTTGAGTTCCCCCTGCTGGGACAGGGCGATGGCCTCCCCGTTCAGCGGCGACAGCGCATTCTTCTTGGGTTCGAAACCCCAGCGGGCGTCGTGGTCGATCTCGTCGGCGGTGAAGGACAGCTTGATGATCCAGCCTCCGGCCGGTTCCTTCCAGCTCGCCCAGCGCTCGGTGCTGGCGCCCAGGGATGCCAGGCGTTCCCGGATCACCGTGCCGAAGTTGGCGTCGTCATCGACAGGGTCGGGGTCGATGGCGGTGTGCACGGGCACGCTCAGGGCAGAGGAGACCATGTATTCGCGTTCCGCGACGACCGGGCCCTCGAATCGACGCACGAAATCCAGGGCCGCACCGGTGACCGCGGCCACGTCCTCGGCGCTCATGCCGGCACGGATGTGCGCCTGCACCTCCCGCGGGGACAGCTTCACGGCCGCCGGCGGATCGATCTGGGTTTGGCGAAGCCTGGACTGCAGTGCAGCGTCAATGGCGATCCGATACCGGTCGCCATCTTCGGACGCCGCAAGCAGCGCGCCGTTCTCTACACCTATAACTTTCAATTCCTGCATGGCGAAAGCCCTCTCGCGATTACCGATGGGTGCAAGACTGCCATGCTTCGGGCCGAATTCCGGGGAATACGCCGGGCGTGCCGCAAGTTGTTGACTGTGCCGAGCGGGAAACGGCGCATGGTTTGCTATTCCACCCGGAATGTTGGAAACTATGCCCGCCGATTTCGTTTATCGGCGTTACGGAAATGGATGGGCATGGCAACCGATTACGACGCACCGCGCAAGACCGAGGACGACTCCGAGTCGATCGAGGCCCTGAAAGAGCGCGTGCCTGACAAGATGTCCGGCAGTGTAGACGTTGACGACTCCGACAACCCCGGTGGGTTTGACCTGCCGGGCGCGGACCTGTCCGATCTCGATCTCGACGTCGTCGTGCTGCCTCCGCAGGCCGACGAGTTCACCTGCGTGAGTTGCTTCCTCGTGAAGCACCGGTCACAGATGAGCCACGAGACCAAGCTCGGCCTCGTTTGCTTGGAGTGCGACTCCTAAACACGATCCTCAGCACGAACCTCAGGCTGGTCGACGCGATTCATTGATTGCGGCGGCCAGCTTTTTTGGTGTCCGGGTGGAGACCAGCCAGTACGGCGCCGGGTCGGTCTCGTCAACCAGGGGAACCTTCACGATCGGTCCCACCCAGCCGCGAATGAGCATCCAGGCCCGGGCGTCCAGACGCGGGCCGCGCTCCTGCGTGGCGTCGGCGCCCGTGAACGGCAGCGCTTCGCCCAGGTTTTCCACTCGGATGCGGGCACGTCCGGCATAGAGGATTCCGTCCTTGACCGCGACGACCGGTGACGCCGCCACGAGCAGCGCCACGATCCCGCCGTAGAGCACGATCGCGGTGATGATTCCCGCTTGCAGGGAAATCGGAACGAGCACAAGGATGCTGGCGGGGATCACCAGGGCGGTCGTAATGAAGACCCAGGGGGAGGGCCACAGCTTTTCGCGGTATTCAGGCATGGCTCTATTCGATCAGAGTTCTGGACTACCCTCGACACGTGGCAGAAAGCGTTGAAGTCCTGGTAACCGCGTCCGTCCTCCCAAAGTATGCCCATCCCGGCGACGCCGGCGCGGATTTGCATGCCGCGGAGGCACTCGAACTGGCCCCCGGCGCTCGTGCGCTGGTCTCTACGGGGGTGTCCATCGCCCTGCCCGACGGTTTCGTGGCCTTCGTGGTGCCGCGCAGCGGCCTGGCCGTCAAGCACGGAATCACGGTGGTGAATTCGCCGGGAACCGTGGACGCGGGCTATCGCGGTGAGATCAAGGTGGCGCTGCTCAACACCGACACCCAGCACAGCTTCACGATCGCCGTCGGCGACCGGATCGCG
>JBBQYN010000287.1:0-3677 GCA_038208655.1 Actinomycetales bacterium | reverse complement strand
GACGACGCTGAGATGGCCGGCAAGGTCTTCGAACTGCTGATGGGCAACGACGTCGCCCCGCGCAAGGAATTCATCGTGAACAGTTCCGACAAGCTCAGCCGGGAGAGCATCGACGTCTGATCGGACTGCGGGCTGATGAGTCCGCAGTCCGTCCGGTCGGGTCAGATCTGAGTGCCGATGGAACCGATCAGGGCGTCCAGCATCAGCCCGGAGGCGTCTCGACGTGAACCCGAGTCGGGCAGGGTGCGCGGGGCACCGTCGGGCCCCACGGCCCGGGCCGGTGCCGGGCCTACCCACGCCACGGCGATGGTGTCTTCGCCCTTGAGGAACCGCTGGGATCTCACGCCGGTGGTGGCGCGGCCCTTCACCGGGTCCTCGCCAAATTCTGAGACCTTTGCACTGCCAGAATCTGTGCCCGGCAGTGTCGCGCCGCCCACGGCGACGGTGGCCACCACCGCGGACTCGGCGTCTTCCGGTGACAGGCTCGTGAAGAAGACCACGTGTGAGCCGGGGGCCAGTTTGATTCCGGCCACACCGCCTGCGGCGCGACCCTGCGGGCGCACTCCCGCGGCGGCGAAGCGCAGCAGTTGGGAGTCCGAGGCGATGAAGACCAGCTCGTCGTCGTCACCGCCCTGCACGGCACCGACCACGGAATCCGACGGTTTCAGGGTGATGATCTCGAAGTCGGGCTTGTTCGCCCAGTCCCGCGCGGTGACTCGCTTGACCACCCCCTGGCTGGTGCCGAGGGCGATAGCCCGGTCCGAGTCGAGGGAGACCAGGGCGATCACCCGTTCCGGACCGGAGGGCAGCACCAGGTAATCGGCGACACGCACACCGGCCGCCAGCGCAATCGACGACGCGGGCATCACCGGCAGGTCGATGGGGGAGAAGCGCACCAGGCGGCCGCGACTGGTGACCGCGCCGATCTCGGTGCGGCTGGTTGTGTCCAGGGTGGAACGGATGGCGTCGTGACGGGTGCGCCGTTGCGGCGGCGTGATGCGCAGCGGCTGCGCGTCGTCGACGTCCTGCAGGTCGACGCGGGCGATACGGCCGGTCATGCTCAGGATGACGCGGGTGGACGCATCCTTCACCTCAAGCGCTGCGGCGTTGCGTTTGGCAGCGGATGCCGTTCCCCCGGCGATACTCGGCTTGGCCTCGGTGAGCAGCGTGCGTCGCGGTGTGCCGAACTTTTCGGCGACCGCCGCGAGCTCGTCGGAGACGAGGGTGCGGATAGCGGCCTTGCTGGAGAGCAGTTTTTCCAGCTGGGCGATTTCGGCGCGCAGCTGGTCCCGTTCCGCTTCCAACTCGATGCGGGAAAACCTGGTGAGGCGGCGCAGCCGCAGCTCCAGGATGTACTCGGCCTGCACCTGGCTGAGCTCGAAGACGTCGATGAGTCGGGTGCGGGCCTGTTCCGTGTCATCGCTGGCACGGATCACCTGAATGACCTCGTCAATGTCGACGATGGCCACGAGTAGCCCCTCCACCAGGTGCAGGCGCTCCCGGCGCCGGGCCAACCGGTAGGCGGACCGGCGCGTGACGACGTCGATACGGTGGTTCACGTACACGAGCAGAAGCTCGCGCAAGCCGAGGGTCTGCGGGGCGCCCTCGACGAGGGCGACCGCGTTGATGTTGAAGGAGTCTTCCAGCGGGGTGACGCGGTAGAGCTGTTCCAGCACCGCGTCGGGGCTGAAACCGGTCTTGATTCCGATGACCAGGCGCAGGCCCTTGGTGCGGTCGGTGAGGTCGGTGACGTCGGAGATGCCGCTGAGCTTTTTAGAGTTGACGCCGTCCTTGATCTTCTCGATCACTTTTTCCGGGCCGACCAGGTACGGCAGTTCGGTCACGACGAGGCCGGTCTTGCGGGCGGTGATCGCCTCCACCGATACTCGGGCGCGGGTCTTGAAGCTGCCGCGCCCGGTCAGGTAGGCATCTTTGATGCCGGCCAGACCCACGATGGTGCCGCCGGTGGGCAGGTCGGGTCCGGGAACGAACTCCATCAGGTGTTCGAGTGAGGCTTCCGGGTGGGCCAGCAGATGCCGGGCCGCGCCGACCACTTCGATCAGGTTGTGCGGGGCCATGTTGGTGGCCATGCCCACGGCGATGCCGCTGGCACCGTTCACCAGCAGGTTCGGGTAAGCCGCCGGCAGCACGTCGGGCTGGGTCAGCTGGTTGTCGTAGTTGGGGACGAAGTCGACAACGTCTTCGTCGAGGTGCTCGGTCATGGCCAACGCGGCGGCGGCCAGGCGGGCCTCGGTGTACCGCGGTGCGGCTGGCCCGTCGTCGAGGGAGCCGAAGTTTCCATGTCCGTCAATCAGCGGAACCCGCAACGAAAACGACTGGGCCATGCGCACGAGCGCGTCGTAGATGGCCGTGTCCCCGTGCGGGTGCAGCTTGCCCATCACCTCGCCGACGACCCGGGCGCTCTTCACATGGCCGCGGTCTGGCCGCAGCCCCATTTCGCTCATCTGGTACAGGATGCGCCGCTGTACGGGCTTGAGCCCGTCGCGGGCATCCGGCAGCGCCCGCGAGTAGATCACCGAGTAGGCGTATTCCAGGAAGGACCCTTGCATCTCGACGGAGACGTCAACGTCTTCGATGCGTTCGGTGCTCTCGGCGGGTGGGGTGCTGTGTGAGCGGCTCATTCGTGAATTCTGCTGGAGGGCGCGTGTGCACGGGCATGCACAGGAATGACCGGGGTGGCCCTGTGTCAGACTTGCCCCGATGTCTACCATGTTACCGGCCCGCCAATTCAGCGCTTTGCGCCTTGCCGACGTGCTCACAAGTTCTCTTGCCGCCCTGCAGCGCCAGCCCAACGCGCTGGGCCTTCCCTCGGTGACGGGCGCGGTGGTTGTGCTCGCCGACGGCCTCGGGGTCAGCGCATTACGTGCCCGTGCCGGGCACGCACGGTTCCTGGCCGGCCGGCTGAACAAGTCCAGCATCATCGACGGCGTGTTTCCCGCAACGACCGCTGCGGGAATCGCGACGCTGACGACCGGGGTGGAACCGGGGTTGCACGGGCTGGTCGGCTACCAGGTGCGCGATGAGGCCCGTGACCGGGTGGTGAACCAGCTCACCGGGTGGGACGACGACATGCAGCCCGCGGCCTGGCAGTTGGCGCGCACGGTGTTCGAACAGGCCCAGGATGTGGGCGTTCCGAGCTTCGCGATCGGGCAGAAACGATTCACGTCGTCGGGTTTCACCGACGCCGTGCTGCGGGGAGCCCAGTATGTCCCGGCCGACACGATCGCCGACCGGTTTCGCGCTGCCCGCCGGATTCTCGATGAGACGCCGAACGCGCTGATTTACCTGTACGTCTCAGAACTGGATGTCGCAGCGCACGCGCACGGCTGGGAATCGGACCGCTGGCTGGCGCAACTGGAACTGCTCGACGGAGAGGTCGGCCGGTTCAGTGCTGGCCTGAAATCGGGGGAAGGGCTTCTGCTCACCGCCGACCACGGCATCCTGGACGTTCCCCCGACCAAACACGTGCTCTATGACACCGTGCCCGAACTGGTCGCCGGGGTGCGGCACATCGCCGGGGACCCGCGCTGCGTGCAGCTCTACCTGGAGCCCGGTCAGGCCGCGGTGACTGCGGACTCATTGGCCGAGGCCTGGCGGGCCGTCGAGGGGGAGCGGGCCTGGGTCTTCACCCGCGACGAAGCCGTCGCGGCCGGACT
>JBBQYN010000286.1:0-3678 GCA_038208655.1 Actinomycetales bacterium | reverse complement strand
GAGCAGGCGGATCTGCTCGCGGCGCAGCGGCGCCGGCAACGGGTGCAGGGCAGCCGCCTTCGGGTCAGGGGCACGCGGATCAAGCGCACGCGAGTCAACGGTGCGGGAGTCAGCGTCGGGATCGATCATCACCCCAGCCTGCCTGACTTTGCTTTTCTTTGCAAGTGCATAGTGCTGGTTTGTTATGCGCAAAAGAGCTACTCTGGGAGCGCTATGAACGACACCCAAATACACACTCAGCCCCAGGACGCCCCGACGGCCGCCGCCTTCCACGCCGACTCCGCGATCGCCCGCCAGCAGCACCGGATGGCCGATGGTCGCGACCTGTTCTACTTCGACGACCCCGACAGTGACCTGCCCGCCGACCGTGCCGACGACCTGCGCGAGCCGGCGATCCGTCCGGAGACCGCGAGCATGCGTCAGGACCCCCTCAGCGGCGACTGGGTCTCGATCGCCGAGGCGCGGCAGAACCGGGTGTTCCTGCCGCCGGCCCACCGGGATCCGCTCGCCCCGGCCACCGCCGGGAACCCGTCCGAAATTCCCAGCCGGTATGACGTGGCCGTGTTCGAGAACAAGACCCCGTCGTTCGGCCCCCTGCTCGAGCACGCCCACGCCCCGGCCGGGCTGGCCGACCTGGCGGAGGTCGGGTTGGAACGCAGCCGGCGCAGCGTGGGCCGCTGCGAGGTGGTCTGCTTCAGCCCCGACACCGAGGGGTCTTTCGCCACCCTCGGCACGGTGCGGGCTCGCACCGTGATCGAGGCCTGGGCCGAACGCACCCATGCCCTGTCGGGCATGCCCGGGGTGGAACAGGTGTTCCCCTTCGAGAACCGCGGCGAAGCGATCGGGGTGACCCTGCAGCATCCGCATGGCCAGATTTACGCCTACCCCTATGTCACCCCGCGTACGCGGGCCCTCACAGCGTCGGTCGATGCCTACGGTGCGGGCCTGTTCACCGACATTCTGGCCAGCGAATCGGCCGGGCCCCGAATTGTGCTGCGTGGCGAGCACTGGACGGCCTTCGTGCCCTTCGCGGCGCGCTGGCCCATCGAGGTGCACCTGCTGCCCAACCGGCAGCTGCCCGACCTGGCCGCGACCACCCTCGCCGAACGTGACGAGCTGGCGGTGCTGTACCGCCGGCTGCTGCGCGGCATCGACGCCCTCTACCCCGAGCCGGTGCCCTACATCGCGGCCTGGCACCAGGCGCCGGTACACACCCATCGCGACGAGATTCGGTTGATGCTGCAGGTCACCAGCCCGCAGCGTTCCGCCGACAAGCTCAAGTTCCTGGCCGGCTCCGAGGCCGCGATGGGCGCCTGGATCGGAGACGTGTCGCCGGAGCAGGCCGCGGAGGCGATCCGTGCGGCCATCGACCGCGCCGCGGCCATCGACCCGGAGCGGGCCGAACTTTCCCAGCCCTCCGCCGGGAACCGGGCGGGAGAACGCGCATGAGCGGCGCATCCGCTGGCCTGCTCGCCTCAACGCGGGCCGGCTTCACCAGCCACTTCAACCGCCAACCGGCCGGGCTCTGGTCTGCCCCGGGGCGGGTGAACCTGATCGGCGAGCACACCGACTACAACGCCGGCTTCGTGCTGCCGCTGGCCATCGACCGGCGCACCGTCGTGGCCGTGGCGCCGCGCACCGACCGCGTGGTGCGGGTGGCCAGCGCCGTGGGCGGCCCCGCGGTGGAGCTGTCCCTGGACGCATTGATTCCCGAGAACCTGCACGGCTGGTCGGCATACCCACTCGGGGTGGTGTGGGCGCTCGGACAGCACGGTGCAGACCTCGCGGCGCAGACCGGGTTTGAGGCCTTCATCGATTCCGACGTACCGATCGGGGCCGGGCTGAGCTCGTCGGCCGCGCTCGAGTGCGCCGTGGCCGTGGCGCTGAACGACCTGTGGGAGCTCGGCCTCGACCGCGCGTCCCTGGCCCGGGTCGGCCAGCTGGCCGAGAACCGGGTGGTGGGGGCGCCGACGGGAATCATGGACCAGTGTGCGTCACTGCTCGGTGAAGCGGATGCCGCGGTGTTCCTGGACTGTCAAAGCCTGGAATCCAACACGGTGCCGCTGGGCTTTGAGGCGGCCGGACTCGACCTGCTCATCATCGACACCACCGAAAGCCATGCGCACGCCACCGGCGGGTACGCCGACCGGCGGGCCTCCTGCGAAGCCGGCGCCGAGCGGCTCGGCGTGCCGACGCTGCGCGAGCTCATTCCGGCGGACCTGCCCCGGGCGGCCACGGTCCTTGACGACGAGACGCTGCGCCGGGTACGGCACATCGTGACCGAGAACCAGCGGGTGCTCGACACGGTGCGTGCCCTGCGCCTGATCGGGCCCGCCAGCATCGGCCCGCTGCTGGACGCCTCGCATGCGTCGATGCGGCACGACTTCGAGATCTCCACCCCGGCCCTCGACCTAGCCGTCGAGACCGCGCGTGGGGCGGGGGCGATCGGGGCACGCATGACCGGCGGCGGGTTCGGCGGCTCGGCCATCGCCCTCACGCCGCGGCCGCTCGTGGGTGCGGTGCATGCGGCCGTGGAGGCAGCGTTCGCCCTAGCCGGGTTGCCGGCGCCGCAGCTGTTCGTGGTGCGCGCCGCCGACGGGGCGTCGGCCGAGTCCCGGGCCGAGTAGCGGTCCCCGCGGGCGGTGCGGGCCGACCGGGTCACAGCGGGCCGAGCGGGTCAGAGCGGGCCGGAGACGGATGCCGCGCGCGGCCCGCGCTCTCGGTGAGCGGCCTCGATTCGCTGGCCCCAGAACGTGCCCGCGATGATCAGGGCCGCGCCGAGCGCGCCGAGCAGGCCGAGGGTCTCACTGCCGAGGCTGACGCCCACGAGCACCGCCCAGACCGGTTCGGTGCCCATCAGCAGGCTGGCTCGCGCGGCCGAGGTGCGCCGGATCGCCCACATCTGGGCGAGGAACGCGAAGACGCTGCAGGCCAGGCCGAGGTAGAGCACGCCGATCCAGGCCGCGAGGTCGAAGCTGGTGACGGCAGCCACGAGTCCCGGCAGGTCGAAGGCTGTGAAGACGATGGCGCCGACGATCGCCTGCAGCAGCGTGAGCGTGATGGTGCTGTCGCTGCGGCCGAGGGTGAGCCTGCCCATCAGAGTCACGTGCAGCGCACGCACCAGGGCCGCCGCCAGAATCAGCAGGTCACCCACGTTGGGTTCGGCGAAGCCGTTGCCCGAGACCAGCAGGGCAACGCCGACCACGGCCACGACGGCGGCCACGAAGAACGGGCGCGGCAGCCAGCGGCGGGCCGCGACCGATTCAAGAATCGGGGTGAGAATGATGGTGAGGCTGATGATCAGGCCGGCGTTGGTGGCGCTCGTAATGGCGACGCCCTGCGTTTCCAGCCAGAGGATGCTGGACTGTGTCCCTCCGAGCAGCACACCCACCCCGAGGGCGCGGCGGCTCGGCAGCCGTTCGCGTCGCACCAGCCAGACGATCAGCAGGGCGAGTGCGGCGACCAGAAAGCGCAGCGACAGCACCGCGGAGACGCTGGCCTGCTCGGTGAGTACCTTGGCGCTGAGGTAGCTGCCACCCCACACCACGGCGACGAGCAGCAGCACGATGTCCACCCGGTACCGGCGCACCAGCGCGGGCAAACGGGCCGGCGTCACGGATGGGCGGGGCTGCCCGGGTGAGCCGGAGACGTCGGGGCCGGGGAGGGTTGTGGTCATGA
>JBBQYN010000285.1:0-3678 GCA_038208655.1 Actinomycetales bacterium | reverse complement strand
ATGGGCGTGTGCTTCGATTGCGTGATGACGGTCGACGGGGTGCCGAACGTGCGCACGTGCCAGGCCCGGGTGCGTGCCGGCATGACGGTGCGGACCCAGACCGGTGACGGGGAGTGGGCGCTGTGATGCCCGGCCGGTCATGGGTCATCGTGGGCGCTGGCCCCGCCGGGCTTGGTGCCGCGATCGAGGCCGGCCGCGCCGGGCTGCCTTGCACGCTGGTGGACGAAGCCGCGCATTTGGGCGGGCAGATCTACCGGCCGCCTCCGCCGGAGTTCCGGGTGGTGAAGCCTGAGCTCCTGGGGCGAGACTTCGCGCGCGGGCAGCGCTTACGGGAAGAGTTCAAAGGCGTTGCCAGCCGGGTGAGGGTGATCTCAGGGGCCTCGGTCGTTGGGGTGTGGGACAGCGGGCGGGAGGTGGTCTGGACGCTAGGCGGTGCATCGAGTTCAGTCCGTGCTGACGGTCTGATCCTCGCCACTGGTGCCTACGAACGCCCCGTCCCGTTTCCTGGGTGGACCTTGCCGGGGGTCATCACCGCCGGCGGGGCTCAGTCGCTGGTCAAGACGCTTGGCGTACGCCCTGGACGCCGCGCACTTGTTGCAGGCACCGGGCCTCTTCTGCTGGTCGTGGCCAATCAGCTGCACAAGGCCGGAGTGGAGGTCTCGGCGGTGCTCGAGGCGGGCCGGCCCTCGTGGTCGCTCGCGCAGCTGCCGCAGGTGTTCGGCGAGTGGGATCTGATGCGGGATGCCTGGGAGTACTGGCGCGGGTTGCGCCGCGCAAAGATTCCGCTGCTGTTCAATCACACGGTGTTTGAAGCACACGGCACGGATGCAGTCACTCGCGCGTCGTACGGTCCGGTCGATGTGGCGGACTGGACTCCGCAGAAGGAGCGCGCGCTCCAGGTCGAGGTCGATCACGTGGTCATCGGGTTTGGGTTCGTGCCCAATACGCAGCTCTCGCAGAGCATCGGTTGCCGGCATGAGTACGTGCACGGTCTCGGGGGGTGGGTGCCGGTCCGTGATGGACTCATGGAGACGTCGGCGCCAGGAGTGTTTGCAGCGGGCGACGGTGCCGGCGTGGCTGGTTCGGCGGTCGCGGTCGAGGAAGGCCGCATTGCGGGGATCACGGCTGCGGAGCGGGCGCGCGCGATTGACAAGGCGGAGGCTGACCGGCGGCGGGCCGCGCCGCTGACGCGGCTGCGATCGCTCGGGCGCCTTCGGCGAATCCTCGATGAGATGTCGCGCATTCGCCCGGGCCTGAGCGCGCTGGCCGGGCCAGAGACGATCGTGTGCCGCTGCGAGGAAGTGGCGCTGCGCGAGGTGAGTGCGGCCGTGGCTCAGGGTGCGCGCGATCTGCAGGCCGTGAAGCTCTTGACCAGGCTCGGGATGGGGCAGTGTCAGGGCCGCAACTGCGCTCCCTCGGCGGCGATGATCATGAGCGGAGCGCTGGCGTGCGACCCCTCTGCCGCGGGCCGCATCACCCCGCGCTCGCCGGTCAGTCCGGTCACGCTCGGGGCACTGGCGAAGATGCAGCCGGCAGAAGACGAGATGGCGCGATGAATCACGCAGCGGATGTCGTCGTCGTCGGCGGCGGGGTCATTGGCACGGCCGTGGCGTATTACGCGGCGCGGCAAGGGCTCCGGGTGACGCTTGTCGATCTGCCCAAGAAAGGACGGGCGACATCGGCGTCAGCCGGCGGATTATGGTCGCTCGGTGAGTCGGTGGGTCTTGGGTGCGGCGTCATTTTTCACAAGGCACGGCTCGCCAAAGACATTGCGCATGCGGGCACGCATGTCCCGCCGCAGATGCCGAAGAGCTTTCTGAATTTTGCGATGGCTTCCAATGCCATGTTCCCGCAGCTCTCGGCTGATCTGCGCGAACTTGCCGGGATGGACATCGAGTACGACCGGAATTCGCTGCTCTTTTTAATGTACGACGACGGCGACGAGGTCTTTGCCCGGCAGCTCTGGAAAGACTGTCCGTGCGGGAAGTCGCTGAGCGAATGGGTGACGCCGGAGGAGCTGGCCAGGGCCGAGCCGGCCTTGACGCGGGAGACACGGGGCGCGCTCCGGTTCAACGGCGATGACCAGGTCAATCCGTACCGGCTCGCCGATGCGCTTCGTGAGGCATCACGGGCGCTCGGTGCAACGGTGTTGACGCACACGGAGGTCACCGGGCTTCGGGTAGAGGGGGGCAGGGTCACCGCCGTCGAGACGTCTGCGGGGCCTCTGCCGTGCGCGCTGGTCATCAATGCTGCCGGGGCCTGGGCGGCCGAGATCGGGCGAATGGCGGGAATCGATATCCCTGTTCACCCGGTGCGCGGTCAGATCGTCGGCACTGAGACGCTGCCCAAGTTGCTGCACGCCAGCGTCTCGACCACCGATTGCTATCTGGCGCAGAAGCACCACGGCGAGATCATCATCGGCAGTACCACCGAAAATGTGGGCTTCGACACAGGGATCACGTCATCCGCCATGCGAACGCTGTCAGCCGGCGCCATTCGCGCCGTCCCGATGCTTGAACGCGTCGGGGTGAAGCGCGTCTGGTCCGGATTGCGGCCGGGCTCTCCCGACGAGTTGCCAATCCTGGGGCCGGTGGACGGACTGAGCGGGTACATGAACGCCTGCGGTCACTTCCGCACCGGGATTCTGAACGCTCCCTTGACCGGGCGTGTGATGGCAGAACTCGCGGCCGGCGAGGCGGCGTCGTTTCCGATCGAGCCGTTTCTGTTCTCGCGCTTCAGCGGCACCGGCGGCAGTCCTGCGGCTGCGGCGGCGCCAGAGCACCACGGCGTAGCCGAGGCGATGCGGTGACCACCAGAGGGCCCGCTGCGCTAGCGGGTGCCGAGCGTCTTGACGAGTTTGTTGTACGTGCCGGCGATGAGCAGCGGCGTGGGCCACTGGCCGACGAATCGGCTCGCGCGGGTCCGACCCGACAGCTCGAGGACGAGTGACATCCCCATCGCGCCGAACGCGGCCAGCAGGAACCAGTGCGAGGGAATCTTCGCCGTCTGCTGTTCGATGAGACGTCCGACTTCGCTTTCGGCGTGTTCGGGCCGCACCACCGGTGCCGGCGCGTCCGCCATCGACGCCTCGGCTGCTGGATTGACATCGACGTTGCTCATGCTGCAATTCTAGTAGAGTCCTCCTCCACCAGACGGAACATTCGCGTGACCAACCATCTCCAGCCCGCCACCACCGGTACCGGCCCCCTGCTGCAGCGCGACTACTGGGCCGTGCTCGCCGACTGCCCGCTGTCACCGTCCGAGCTCATGCAGAAGGTCAAGGCCGACTTCTGCCAGTTGCCGCCGACGGCGCTCGTCACGTTTGCAGCGCCCGACGGCATCGCCGTCGACAAGGAGCTCGACATCGTCATCAAGCCCGGGCAGGACTGCCGCGTGCGCGTGATGCACGAGGATGCACAGAGCCTGACGCTGGGCACGCTCGAAGGCCACCCCGAAGCCGGGCGCATCACCTTCGGGGCCTACCGCAACGCGGCCGGCGCGGTGATCTTTCACATCCGCAGTCGGGCACGGGCGAAAGATTCGCCACGCCTGCTCGGCTTTCTGGCCATCGGCGAGGCCATGCAGACCGACACCTGGACCGACTTCATCAACAACACGGCCACCCTCGCCTGCGCACACATCGACGGGACGATTCGCGCGGACACGGAAGAGGTCGAC
>JBBQYN010000284.1:0-3684 GCA_038208655.1 Actinomycetales bacterium | reverse complement strand
GCGACTACCTGCGCGAACACGCCGCCTGGGCCTTCGGCTCCCGGCTGCCCCGCATCGACGCGCTCGCCGGCCTGGTGCGCATGATCATGACCGGCGGCTTCTCCGGCATGCTCGCCCAGCGCACCGTGGAGCACTGGGGTTCCTCCTCGCCCGACATGGTGGCCCTGGCCCTCGAGAGCGCCCTGCTGGGCGTCACCGACGCGGATGCCCGCGGTCGCCTCATCGAAACCGTCGGACTGATCGCCGGCCGCATTCCCGACCGCCTGCTGCGCCGCGTCGCCGAAGCCGACTCCGAAGCCGGCCCGGCACGCATGGCGGCCGTCGCTGCCCTCGGCGACCGAGCCGCCACCGAGACCTCGCTGCGTATCGTGACCGACCTGTCCTTCGGCACCGACGAGCTCGCCGATGTGGCCCGTCTGGCGCTGTTCGACCTCACGGTGCCGTCGTACCCGCGGCCGCCGTGGAGCCAGGGTGCGACCATCGCGCAGCTGTTCCTGCACGCCGACATCGACGGGGGGCTCTCCCAGGTGGGCGCCGGCGACAACGGCGGCATTGCCACCCTGCTCGTGCGCCTCGGCGATGCCCTCGTGGCGCGCGGCCAGGCCCGCGGCCAGGCCCGCGGCGGGGCCGGGCTCGGCAGCACGGCCGGCACCGGGTCGGCGTCCGCCGGCACGACCGCAACCGGCGCCAGCACGAACACGAGCGGCACGCCCACGGAGCAGGTGGAACGCGTGCTCACGCTCTCGCGCGGAAACCACGAGGCCGCCCTGGCGTGCCTGTCCGACGTGGGCTCCACCCTGGCCGGGCACTCGTTCGCCCTGGTTCCCTTCGCGGGCGCCCCCGTCGCATCCGTTGACGCCTGGCCCCGCCGCATCGCCGCCCAGCGCGGCATCCGCCGTATTCTGCGCGCCGCCGGCACCGTGGACGCCATCCACCTGCGCATGGCCGACGTCGGCAGCCTCGCCGCCGCCACCGTGGCCCGCGAACTCGACATTCCCGTGGTCTTCACCGTGGCCCCCGACCCGCACGCCGTGATCCGGTCGCTGGAGCAGTCCGGGGCGCTCAGCCGCGGCAACTTCGGCAGTGTCGACGAGCATGAGCACTTCTGGTTCCGCGCCCGCCTCGTGCAGCGCCTCGCCGCCGACGCCGCCCACACCGTGCTCTTTCCCCGCCCCGACCTCGCGCAGGACATGCGCGAACTGGTCGGCATCGACATCACCGCGCACCCGGAACGGCACTCCGTGATCGCGGAGGGCATCGACCTGGGCGTAATCGACACCGCACGCACCGAAGCGATCGCCGCCGCTGCCGCGGCTACGGTCGGCAGCACGGAGCCCACCGAGCGTGCCGCCGGGCACCTCGCCCTCGCCGTTCCCGTGCCGCCCCGCGCGGCCGCCGGCCCTGCCGTGCCCGCCGCAGCGGAACCCGCCGCCGCCGAACTCGACGCGCTCCTGCACACCCTGCCGCCCGAGCGCCGCGGCCTGCCGCTGCTGATCAGCGTGGGCCGACTGCACCGCGTCAAGGGCATGGCTGCCCTCGTCACGGCGTGGGCGGGTACACCCGCACTGATCAACCGGGCCAACCTGCTCATTGTGGGCGGTGACCTCGAGCATCCGTCTCAGGACGAACAGCAGCAGCTCACCCTGATGAACGCGGCCGTTCCCCTGACCGATGCCTCGGCGCACGGCCTGCTGCTGGCCGGTCACCGCGGCAACGACACCGTGGCGCGCTGGCTTGCCGCCGCACGGCATGGCCGCCCCGGCCTGAGCGCCCCGAACGGCGTGTACGTCTGTTCCAGTGTGAAAGAGGAGTTCGGTTTGGCACTGCTGGAAGCGATGGCCACCGGCCTGGCCGTGGTGGCGCCCGCCGCCGGCGGCCCGGCCACCTATGTGGAGAACGGTGTCACCGGGTTCCTGGTGAACACCGGCGACCGCGGCGCCCTGTCCGCAGGCATGAGCCAGGCCCTGGACCTGGCCGAAGGGCCGTTCGGCGCCGAGTACGCCGATCGGGCCCGCAGCATGGTGGAGGACAACTTCACCATCCAGGCGATGGCGGCGACCCTCACCGGGGTCTACCGCGATGTCGCCGCCGCCAACGAGCCGCTCGCCTGGGCGTTGAGCGCCTCGTGACACTGCTGATCATCAGTCCGGACTACGCCTCGCACCTGTACCCGCTTGCCACGCTCGGCAGCGCGTGGCTGCGCGCCGGCGAACGTGTGGTCGTGGCCAGCGGCCCGGCGACGGCCGGGATCGTTGCCGAGTTCGGCTTCGAACGGGTGAACCTGCAGCTGGGCCGCGGCTCCAACCCCGGCACCATCCGTGCCGAAGACCAGCCCACCGGCGAAGACGACGCCCTGCGCGGCTTCTTCGACGCCACCCGGGTGGGCATGGTCGAAACCCTCGCCTTCCAGGCCGAGGCCCGCAGCAGCGACCTGCTCTACAACCCCGTGGAGATCGCCCGCACCGTGCAGCGCCTCGTCGCCGAGATCGCGCCCGACCACGTGATCGTCGACCACCTCGCCTTCAACGCCCGGCTCGGCCTGCTCAGCGCGGGCATCCCGCACGCCGACGTGGTGCTCGGCCATCCGTCCGCGCTGCCGGTGGCCGGCGAAGTGTACGGCTACCCGCCCGCCTGGCCCACCGTGTTCACGCCCGACACCGCGGCCCTCGCCCGGCTGCACGCGCTCTGCACCGATGTGCGCGACTCCTTCACCGCTCAGTGGAACGCGGCCCTCACCGAGCTTGACCCCACCGCCATGCCCTCCGCCGATGCCTTCCAGGAGGCCGGCGACCTGCTGCTGTTGAACTACCCCGAAGAGCTGCACGACCCGGCCCGCACCGCGCTGCTGCCCCCGCACGTGTTCCTGGGCTCCGCGGTACGCGACGAGACCCCCGACGCCGCGGTGCTCGACTGGATCGCCGCCGGCGACCTGCCCGTGGTGTACGTGAGTTTCGGCAGCTTTCTCGCCGTGCGCGGTGACGTGCTCGCCCGCGTCGCCGCCGCCCTGGCCCAGGTGACGGATGCCTCCGGTGCGCCGGCCATCCGAGTCGCCCTGGCCATCGGGTCGACCCCCGCCGCCGACCTCGGCGACATCCCGCCGACCTGGCTGGTGCGCTCCTTCCTGCCGCAGGTCACCCTGCTGCGGCACTCCGTGCTGGCCGTCTCGCACGGTGGCAACAACAGCGTCACCGAGGCGATGACCGCCGGGGTGCCGCTGGTGCTGCTGCCTTTTTCCACCGACCAGTTCGCCGGCGCTGCGGCGCTGGACGCCGCCGGGCTGGGCGTGTCGGTTGACCCGAACACGGCATCCGTTGCCGAGATTCTGGCCGCGGTGCAGCGCATGCTCGACCTCGATGCGGAGCCGCGGGCCCGCCTGCACCAGCTGGGCCTGTCCCTGCGTGAGGTGGCCGGGCCCGCCCGCGCTCGCACGGCACTCGGCCGGGTGCCCGCCGCGACCTGAGCGAGGGGGCTTGGCAGGGTGCGAGGGCCGCGCGCTGTCGGGCGCGCGTGCTAGCGTGCGCTCATGAAGCAAAGAGAGTTGTTTCTCCAAGCGGATGCCGCGTTGCGCTCCGTAGTCGACCGCCTCACCCCCGAGCAGCTCGAGTTGCCCGCTCCGGCCGAGTGGACCCGAGTGCCCAACCCGCTGCTGCGCGACATCGTGGTGGACCATGCCCGAGACGAGGC
>JBBQYN010000283.1:0-3685 GCA_038208655.1 Actinomycetales bacterium | reverse complement strand
CCCGCATCGGAGCCAGAATCATGCCAAAAGTCGGGCGGAAGCACGGCCCCCTCGGGAAGAGACGCCGGGGACCCCGCGAGCTGCATCCCGTCGACGAGGCGCAGAGCCAGAGTCCAGCCATAGTGATAGGTGACATTACGTACCGGCGAGTAGGCCTCGAGCGGCACAGGCACCGAGGTCTCCCCCGCGTGCGGGCGATCGTCGAGCACGACTGCCGCGAGGGGCAGCGCCGCAAAAGCACGCAACCAGTCCGCGATGTACATCGATGCGTTCTCTGCCGCGTCGGCATCGAGGCCCGCTGCATCGGCCGCCCCACCGAACGGATGCGTGAGCATCAGCCAGCGCATGGGTGACGGAATCTGCAAGACGACCGGTGCCTTTTGGGTCTGGCTGAAAGTCATCGCAAGGTCCACCGCGTCGCGCACCAGGTCTGGGTCGCTGAGCAGAGTGCGCAGGGCGAACCCGGTGCGCGTCTTCGCGGCCATCCGGTTCTGAAGCGCGGTATCCCCGTTCAGCCGGTGGGCGTAGAAACGGTCCAGGCTGAGCAGGGCGACGTCGCTCGTGAGCAGCCCCTGAGCCTGGCTGAAGAAGTTGCAATAGGCCATCGGCTCACCCCAAGGCACCGGTTTGCCCTGCAACAACACGGCCTGGGCGTAGTCGTGGGAGTCAACGAGCACGGCACGGCGGCGCCCGGTGGGTGGTTCGGCAATCACGCCGGCGAGCGAAATATTCATGATGTCTCCTGTCGATGTAAAGGTGCCGGGTGCGGGTCCCGCGGTGAGCGGAACCCGCACCCTCACGGATCACGCGGGTTAGGACTTGTGCACGACCTCCTCGCCGTACTTCTGTTCCAGCTCACGCACCCGGGCTTCGAGCTTGCTGATTTTGAGCACCCGGCGGTCGGGCACCATGATCAGCGGCAACTCTTCGAGCTTGCCCTTCACTCGTTCGGGCTCCAGGCCGCCCCAGTGCGTGGCCAGCAGCTCCTCGTCGTTGTCCTGCCCCCAGGAGCCGAAGTACAGCAGCTCGGCCGGCGGCTCCTCGGTCACGAATTTCTTCACAAACTCCGCGTACGGGGTACCGCGCGAAATGCGGTCCTGCCGCATCTGCGCGCGCAGCTCCACCGTGGCCTGCTCATGCACCACGAAGGTTCCGGGTTCCCAGACCACGCCGTACATGGTCGTGGCGGTATGGGCGCTGATGCGGTCAAGCTCCAGGTCGGTGACCACGAGTTCCGGGTCGCGTTCGAGCACGTCGCCGTAGCCACCGCCGGCGCCCTGAGCGATCATGTACAGCTCGCCCTCCTTGGCCACGTCGAATTGCAGCCCCATGTGTGCGGACTGGTAGTCACCGCCCTCAAACGGCTGCTCGTTCATCACGCGTTCCATCGACAGGTCGAACTGCGACGGATCTTTCTGGATGATGTCGTAGATGTTCACGTTCTTCACCATGGCCAGCGGATACACCGGGCAGCCGTACCCGCCGAACATGCCCGGCACCGACGAGAACTTCGATCCACTGGTGACGGTCATGAAGCCCCAGCTCGGGGTGCCGCGGGAGGCGACGATCATTTCATAACCCATGCCGCCACGGAACTTGCCAAAGCCCTGATTGTCCCGCACGAGCCGTTTGCTCACGAGCTGCAGGAACGGCACCTCTTCTTCCATGACCTCTTGCTCGCCGATGTCGGCCATCGCGCAGAACAACGGCGCGACGGCGTCTTCACCATCCCGGAAGGCCTTGGCACCGCCGCCCATGCCGTTGAGGTCGGCGCACAAGTTGCCGACCTGTTCACCGTTCTGGGTGGTGCCACCCCAGAGAAAGTCGTTGATCTGGTTGAACCAGGGCGCCACGACGTTGGAGTACTTCTGCGGGGAGGAGAACTGCATCTTCGCAAACGCGGTCTGCAGTGCGGAGAAACCGCGGAAGGACGCCTGCAGTGACTGGCCCACCGGGGCGTCGTAACCGGCATCCGCCCAGCTGTGCTCCTCGGTGATCACTTCGATGGGTGACAGCGCACCGGTGGAACGCGGCAGGTCAGGCCACCAGTACGACAAGATCGCCTGCGCCATGAACGACTTCGTTGACGCGAGCGGCGAGTTGATGGCCCGGTTCAAGATCTCCGGACCGGTACCGGTGAGGTCCACGATCAGGCGTTCACCGGCAATGGTGATCTTGCAGGCGAACTTGATGAGGATGTTTTCTTTCAGGGTGGAATCCACGAACTGGTTGAAGGTGACCGTGCCGTCGGGCAGCTCACCGATGCGGCGTTTCACCTCGGTTTCCACGTCTTCAACGGTGACCCGCAGCGAGGCCACGAAGGTTTCCTGGCCGACCTCATCGATGAGGCGGTCCACGGTGTCCATAATGCGGCGCACGGCGCCCATTTTCACCTTGATGTCGGCGAGCATGAGCTTCGGGTCGCGGGTGGAGTGCTGCAAGAAGGTGAGCAGGTCACGGCGCAGATGCCCCTTCTCCACGATCTTGATCGGTGAAGCCCGCAGCCCGTCATCGAACGGGGTTTCCGAACCGCTCGGCATACCGCCGGGTTCGCAGGCCCCGTTCTCCCCTTCGTGAATGGTGGCACCGACCCAGGCAATGATGATGCCGTCACGCATCACGGGCACCAGCATCGACTGGTCGGTGTTGTGCACCATGCCGAACCGCGAGTCGTTGTGGAAGAATCCGTCACCCTCGTTGATGCCGACGGTCGGTTCGTCCTTCCAGTTCTTCATGATGTAACGGATGGGGTGGTGCAGCACCGCGGAGAAGGCGATCACCCCACGGTTGGAGAGATACGTCACGTCGCCCTCGGCGGTGTACACCGCGCACGACAGATCGGCCCATTTGGCGCCGGGGGCGGCGCCCATGCTCTCGCACATTTCGAAGGCTTCGTCGAGGGCGCCGGCGAGGCGCTTACGAATGCGGTCCACCTCGATCGGGTCGATGCCCTGCGCAATGCACTCCTCTTCATAGGCCGTGCGCGGCATGATTTCATGGTGGCGCATGATGGCGGGGTCGGGACCGAGGAAGAGGGTGGTCTCGTCCATGAACTTATCGACCCACTGCTGTTCCTGATCGGTGAGCGCCTGAGCGTCGTCACTGCTGGGGCCTGCGGGTGCACCGTGATCGGTTGTCAATGTCATTGTTCTCAAGCTCCTTTGCTTGTGCGTGAAGAAATTCTTGTACGTGCAGAAAAGGTTCTGGAAAAGCTCAGGCGCTCAGCAGCCAGACGGCGCCCTGCACGGTCGGTTCGAGCCGCCAGCCCGGTTCCACCAGATAGGTGGTGTTCTCGGTCGTGACGATTGCCGGTCCGTGAATCACGTATTCGTGTTTCAGCGCCTCCGCGTCGTAAACCGGAGTGTCCACCGCGCCGGCAATTCCGGTGAAGTGCACCTGACGGGTCGACACCGGGGTCGGTTCGGTCTTCTCGCCGCCGGCCAGGATCGACTCGAACTTGATCACCTCACCCTCGATGAATGACGCCACCCGAATGGTTTGCACACGGATGCCGGCCTCGGGCGCCTGGGTGCCCTCGCCGTAGCGCTCACCAAAGATCTCCGAGAAGGTCTTGATCAGGTGCAGCACATCGGCGACACCGTTCACCCGGTTGATGTCGAAGGCCACGGCGGTGGTGACCAGCTGGTTGCCGTAGCGCATGTCCATTTCGAGGCGGTAGCGAACA
>JBBQYN010000282.1:0-3687 GCA_038208655.1 Actinomycetales bacterium | reverse complement strand
CTGCGGCCGGAGCGACGGCCACCGGAGCGTCGGGCGCGGGGGCCGGTTCAGGATCGCCGATGTGTGCGAGCGGATCGTCGTCTTCCGGCGTGCGCGCGCGCGGAGGTGGGGCGGCGGGCGCGGCTGCTTGCGCGGCTGCCTGCGCGGCTGCTTGCGCGGCTGCTTCGCAGCGCGGCGGGGTGTCGTTCGCCGCGCGGGGTAGTAGTGGGGAGGGGTGAGGTTAGGCGCGCTGGGGCGGTCGGGTCATTGAGAGTACGTCGAGGGCGGTGTCCAGCTGGTCGAGGGTGAGCTCGCCGCGTTCCACGTGCCCCAGTGCGATCACGGACTCGCGCACCGTGAGACCGTCAGCGACGGCCTTCTTGGCGACCTTGGCCGCAGCCTCGTAGCCGATCACCCGGTTCAGCGGGGTCACGATCGAGGGGCTCTTCTCGGCCAGTGCTCGGGCGTGCTCGAGGTTGGCGACGAGACCGTCTACGGTCTTATCGGCCAGCACCCGGGTCGCGTTGGAGAGCAGCCGGATCGACTCGAGCAGCGCGGTGCCCATCACGGGGATGGCCACGTTGAGCTCAAAGGAGCCGGAGGCTCCCGACCAGGCGATGGTCGCGTCGTTGCCGATCACGCGGGAGCACACCATGAGTACGGCTTCGGGAATGACCGGGTTCACCTTGCCGGGCATGATGGAGGATCCCGGCTGCAGGTCGGGAATGTTCAGTTCGCCAAAGCCCGTGTTGGGGCCTGAGCCCATCCAGCGCAGGTCGTTACAGATCTTGGTGAGGCTGACGGCGATGGTGCGCAGGGCACCGGATGCGTCGACCAGGCCGTCGCGGTTGGCCTGCGCTTCGAAGTGGTCGCGTGCCTCGGTGATCGGCAGCTCGGTCTCGGTGACGAGCAGCTCGATGACCAGCTGGGAAAATCCGGCCGGGGTGTTGATGCCGGTGCCGACGGCGGTGCCGCCGAGCGGAACCTCGGCGATGCGCGGCAACGCGGAACGCACGCGCTCGATGCCCAGGCGCATCTGGCGGGCGTACCCGCCGAATTCCTGGCCGAGGGTGACCGGGGTGGCGTCCATGAGGTGGGTGCGACCGGCCTTGACGGCCTCTTTCCAGAGTTCGGCCTTGGCCTCCAGTGACACGGCGAGGTGGTCCAGGGCCGGGACGAGCTCGTCGATCAGCGCGCTCGTGACGGCGAGGTGCACGGAGGTGGGGAAGACGTCGTTGGAGGACTGGCTGCAGTTGACGTGATCGTTGGGGTGCACCGGACGGCCGAGTGCCCGCGTCGCGAGGGTCGCCAGAACCTCGTTCATGTTCATGTTCGAGGAGGTTCCGCTGCCGGTCTGGTACACGTCGATGGGGAACTCGGCGTCGTATTTCCCGGTGATGACCTCATCGGCGGCGGCGGCGATTGCGGCGGCGATCTGCTCATCGAGCACGCCCAGCTGCGCGTTCGCCAGGGCGGCGGACTTCTTGATGCGGGCGAGCGCCGCGATCTGGGCTGCTTCCAGCGTGGATCCGGAGATGGGGAAGTTTTCCACGGCACGCTGCGTCTGGGCGCCGTACAACGCCAGGGCGGGAACCTTCACCTCTCCCATCGTGTCGTGTTCGATCCGGAAGTCGGAGAGTGCAGAGTTGTCCACCACTATGTGTTTCCCTTTCAGTTGCCCGGCAGAGTCGGGCGGTATGCGTACGTGCGGGTGTCGTGCCTCGCGAACGGAACCGGGCCCGAAAGCCTAGATCACGCCCACGACGATGTTGGGGTCAGCCTGGCCTTCGCGCAGCCGGTAGTTCGCACCGACGATAGCTAATGTACCGTTCGCGATGGCGTCGCTGATGATCACCGACCGCTCCAGCAGCTCCGCGACGGTGTCGCGCAGGTGTTCCCGGCCCACGGCGGTCGCGTCGATGTTGTCGGGATCGAGGAACGCGGCATCCGCGATGCCGCTCACCCGGCGCACGGCCGGGATGATTTTGTCGATGAGGTGTTCGATGTGCGGCGGCAGTGGGGCTGCGTCGGCGCCCTGCGAATCGATGGCGGCGCGCACCGCGCCGCAGCTGTCGTGCCCGAGTACCAGGATCAGCGGCACACCCAGCACCGCGATGGCGTACTCGAGGGAGCCGAGAACGGAATCGGACACGATCTGCCCGGCGTTGCGCACCACGAACAGGTCGCCGAGGCCCTGGTCGAAGATGATCTCGGCCGCGAGGCGGGAATCACTGCACCCCAGCAGTGCGGCGTGCGGGGCCTGCTTCTCGGAGAGCTCCGCGCGACGGTCCACGTCGGCGCGATGCCGCGGCGCACCGGTCACGAAGCGGGTATTGCCCTCGCTCAGCTGCCGCCAGGCTTCGGCCGGGGTCGGGTTCTCGGGCAGGGGGGACTCATTCAGTGGGGGCATCGGCGTTGTCCTGAATGTTCGGGGCGAGGGCTTCGGCCAGGATGCTGAATTCGTCGGGATCAGCCGTGCCGAGGAGGACGTAGGTGCTGGGACCGGAGGTCGTGACGAGCGCGTATTCGAAGTTGCCCTCGGGGGAGGCAGCGGGGTTCACGTGAACGTCCCAGTCCACGCCCGCGATGGTGCGGGTGTCGAGGGCGGCCACGTTCTGCACCTGCTCGGCCAACCAGGTGGGGTTGGTGCCCAGCCCCTGGGTCAGGCCAATGAACTGATTCTCGGCGGTGATCAGGCCGATGTACCAAGTCGAGATTCCGTCGCCGGTGTCGGTGGTCCATTCGGCGGAATTGGCTCGCCACCCGTCGGGCAGTTCCGGGCTGACCAGGGGAGTGTCGACCGTGGACTGCAGCTGCGCTGCCGTGCTGGCATAGTCCACGTCGGGCAGGATCGGCGTGTCGTTGCGCGGCACCAGCAACACCAGAACCAGCACGGTCACGAGCGTGGCGAGCAGGGAGAAGACCAGGTTGTTGACGGTCTTGCGGGAGCGATATTTGCGTGAGCCCTCGGCCTTGCGCTCCGCGGTTTCCTGCGGGGTTTCCGGGCGGCCGAGCTCGGCGACGACCCGCGGCGCGCGCTTTTCGCGGCTCATTCGTGGGCGGCGGACTGCCGTGCGCGGGCCGCGTCCAGCCGCGCTTTCGCCCCGATCAACCATTCCTCGCAAATCCCGGCGAGAATCTCGCCGCGCTCCCAGAGGGCCAGGGACTGCTCCAGGGTGTTGGAGCCCTGCTCAAGCTCCTGCACGACACGCACGAGTTCATCGCGGGCTTGCTCGTAGGAGATCGCGCCGTTGCCGGACCCGGCGGAGTCGGAGGAGTCTGCGGAGGGGGTTGAAGCGGGCGTCGTCATGGGGTCCAGTCTATTTTGCAATCGGGTCGCCCGTGGCGACGCGGGGCGCAGCGGGGCCTGCCGTTTCGGCCGCGACAGCCGCCAGCAGGCCGCCGGCGAGGGTGAGGCGCAGGGCGGTTCCGGCGGGGGCGTCGTGGGGCTTCCGCACGACGGCACCCTCGGGGCCCTGCACGATGGCGTAGCCGCGGTCCAGGGTGCCCTGGGGAGACAGCGCACGCAGCTGCGATCGCAGGTCGGTCACCGTCGCGGAGGCGCGTTCCACGACCCGGTCGATGAGCTCGCTGCCGCGCGCCACATACCGGGTGAGGTCTTCGCTGCGGGAATCGACGATCCACGCGGGGGTGCTGAGCACCGGACGGGACCGCAGCTGACCGATCCGGTCGACCTCGGCCGAGAGG
>JBBQYN010000281.1:0-3689 GCA_038208655.1 Actinomycetales bacterium | reverse complement strand
GGCCACGTTCCAGTCCGGCGAGTACCACGCCTCATCTGACGGATGCGACGTGCAGATCGGTGAGAACCGGTTCAGCGGGGACCTGCACACGTACCGCATCACGGCATCCGTCGACGAGGTCACCGTCGACGTGACCCTGGTGGGCGACATCGGTCCGTGGCGACCGGGCACCGGGCACATGCTCTTCGGGCGCGACCGCGGGCGGGAATTCGCGTGGCTTCCGGCGGTTCCGCAGGGACACGCCGAGGTGCAGTACCGCGTCGGTGACCAGACTCAGACGACGACCGGGGTCGGCTACCACGATCACAACTGGGGCAACGTGCCCCTGCCGCAGGTGGTGCACCACTGGTACTGGGCGCGCGGGCAGGCCGGGCCGTACTCGGTGATCGCGTCGTTCATCACGAGCCACCGCCGGTACGGGTACAGCGAGGTGCCGGTGTTCATGCTGGCCCGGAACGGCCGGGTGATCGCCGACGACGCCAGCCGGGTGCGCTTCGAAACCGAGCAGCCCTACCGGGACGACGCCACCGGAAAGCCGGTGTTCGCCCTCACGCGGTACGTCTACGAGGTGGACCTGGACCGATACGTCGTGACCTTCACGCGACAGCGGGACCTGGCCTCCGAGCTCATGATCGATTCGGTGCAGGGGCTGGCCCGGCTCGCGGCGAAAGCGGCGGGTTTCGACGGCGCGTACCTGCGCTTCGCCGGGGAATTGCGGGTAGAGCACTACCGGCGCGGCGAGCTCGTGCACGAATTTCGCAACGAGGCGATCTGGGAACTGATGTACTTCGGCCGGGCCCGTCGACCGTAGTCGGTGCGCGGCGCACGAGGCGGGTGCGGCGCACGGGGCGGGTGCGCCCCCAATGGGGCGGGTGCTACGGCAATTGTCGTAGCGCCCGCCCCATTGGGTGCGCGCTGCCGGCCCGAACGGGGCTACTTCGCGCCGACCGTCACCGTGGGGGCGCCGAGAGAATCCTCACTGGCGGGCATTTCCGCGGCCAGCCGGTTGGCTTCCTCGATGAGCGTCTTCACGATGTCGGCCTCGGGCACGGTCTTGATGACCTCGCCCTTGACGAAGATCTGGCCCTTGCCGTTACCGGATGCCACACCCAGGTCGGCCTCGCGGGCCTCGCCGGGTCCGTTGACGACGCAGCCCATCACGGCCACGCGCAGCGGAACGGTCATGCCCTCGAGGCCGTCGGTGACGTCGTTGGCAAGCTTGTAGACGTCGACCTGGGCCCGGCCGCAGCTGGGGCAGGAGACGATCTCGAGCTTGCGTTCGCGCAGGTTCAGCGACTGCAGAATCTGCAGGCCCACCTTGATCTCTTCCACCGGAGGCGCGCTCAGCGACACCCGGATGGTGTCTCCGATGCCCTCGCTGAGCAGAATCCCGAACGCGGTCGCGCTCTTGATGGTGCCCTGGAAGCTGGGGCCGGCCTCGGTCACGCCGAGGTGCAGCGGCCAGTCGCCGCGCTCGGCGAGCAGGCGGTACGCCTTGACCATGATCACCGGGTCGTTGTGCTTGACCGAGATCTTGAAGTCGTGAAAGTCGTGATCCTCAAAGAGGCTGGCCTCCCACACGGCACTCTCCACGAGCGCTTCCGGGGTGGCTTTGCCGTACTTCTGCAGAATGCTCGGCTCGAGCGAACCGGCGTTCACACCGATCCGGATGCTGGTGCCGGCGGCCTTGGCGGCCGCGGCGATCTTGCCGACCTGGTCGTCGAACTTGCGGATGTTACCCGGGTTCACCCGAACGGCGGCGCAGCCCGCGTCGATGGCCGCGAACACGTACGCCGGCTGAAAGTGGATGTCGGCGATGACCGGGATCTGGCTCTTCTTGGCGATGATCGAGAGCACTTCGGCGTCGTCACGGGTGGGGACCGCGACACGCACGATGTCGCATCCGCTCGCCGTGAGTTCGGCGATCTGCTGCAGGGTCGCGTTGATGTTGGTGGTTGGGGTGGTGGTCATGGATTGCACGCTGACTTGAGCGTTGCCCCCCACGAGGACCTTGCCGACCTTGATTTGACGAGAAACACGTCGGGGAGCGAGTACCTCGGGTACTTTAGGCATCCCTATATTGATTGCAGCCACGTGACCTAGCTTACGGGTCGCTGCTGCACGTGGCCTGTCGATCGGCGCAACTAGGCTGGGGGCATTCCATGACGAAGGAGTCCTATGAGTGCCAATGATGTTGTGATTGTGGCGGGGTCTCGCACCCCGCAGGGTCGGGTAAACGGCCAGCTGTCCTCCCTGACCGCCGTGCAGCTCGGCGCCGCCGCGATCACTGGCGCGCTCGCCCGCGCCGGGGTCGCCGCCGACCAGGTAGATTTCGTGCTGATGGGTCAGGTGTTGCAGGCCGGCTGCGGGCAGAACCCGGCCAGGCAGAGCGCCATCGCCGCCGGCATCGGCTGGAACGTTCCGGCGATGACCCTGAACAAGGTGTGCCTGTCGGGACTGGCCGCGATCATCGACGCGGCCCGTCTCATCCGCCTCGGCGACGCCCAGGTTGTTGTGGCCGGCGGGCAGGAGTCCATGTCTCGTGCCCCGCACCTGCTGCCCGGTTCCCGGCAGGGCTGGCCGTTCGGCAGCGTTACCATGCTCGATCATGCCGGTCACGACGGCTTGACGGATGCGTTCGACGGCCTCTCCATGGGCCTCTCGACCGAGCACGCGAACGTTCCCCTTAACCTCACCCGGGTGCAGCAGGACGCCGTCGCGGCCGCCTCGCACCAGCGTGCGGCCGCCGCCGCTGCCGCCGGCGTCTTCGACGACGAGATCACGCCGCTTCGGGTGCCGCAGCGCAAGGGCGAGCCGCTGCTGATCAGCACCGACGAGGGGGTACGCCCCGACAGCACCACCGAGTCCCTCGGCACCCTGCGGCCCGCGTTCGCCGCCGAGGGAACCATCACCGCCGGCAATTCCTCCCCACTCAGCGACGGCGCCAGCGCCGTGGTGCTCACCAGCCGCGCCTTCGCGGAGAAGAACGGCCTCGCCTATCTCGCCGTCGTGCATTCCGCCGGGCAGGTGGCCGGGCCAGACAACTCGCTGCACTCACAGCCGGCGAACGCGATCGCCAGCGCGCTGGATCGCGAAGGCTGGACCGCCGACGAGCTCGACCTGATCGAGATCAACGAGGCCTTCGCGGCCGTGACGGTGCAGTCCTCGCAGGACCTCGGCGTGTCCCTCGACGTGGTCAACGTGCACGGCGGGGCCATCGCGATCGGGCACCCGATCGGGTCCAGCGGTGGACGACTCACGCTGCACGCGGCACTGGAACTGTCCCGGCGTGGCACGGGCAAGGCCGCGGTGGCCCTGTGCGGAGGCGGCGGCCAGGGTGAGGCGCTGCTGCTCTCGCGCTGAGCGCATCCGCTGCCCCACCCCCTGCCCTTTCCCTTTCCCTTTTCCGCGAGACGACACGTTTCGCCCCTTCGCCGCAAGGTTTAAGGGCAAAACGTGTCGTCTCGCGTGGGTGAGGTGGGGGCAGGGGCTACCCGAAGAAGTTGATCGGTTTCACGATGTCGGCGTAGATCAGCAGCAGGCTCATACCGCCGAGCAGAATGATCACACCGAAGGTCAGCGGCATCAGCTTGGCCATGTCGACGGGGCCCGGGTCGGGGCGTTTGAACAGCTTCGCGAAGAAGCGACGGATGCCCTCCCACAGTGCTCCGGCGACGTGGCCGCCGTCC
>JBBQYN010000280.1:0-3701 GCA_038208655.1 Actinomycetales bacterium | reverse complement strand
TACAACTGGCGGGATACCCTGAGGTGCCGGTGCCCGTGAGGCCGCCGGTACGCCGCCAGCAAGGAGACACCATGACCGCCACGCCCCCTCCCTACGGCCAGCAGGCCGCCACCCCGCTGAACCCGTCCGACGAGAAGATGTGGGCGACGCTGATTCATGTGGGCGGCGTGTTCTTCTACTTCCTGCCGGCACTGGTGGGCTACATCGTGCTGAAAGACCGTGGCCCGTTCATTCGCGCCCACGCCCGCACCGCGCTGAACTTTCAGCTGACCCTGCTGATCGTCGGGCTGGTCGGCTCGGCGCTCACGGTGATCTTCATCGGCTATCTGGTGCTCATCGCGGCCTGGGTGCTGCTTCTGGTGTTCAGCATCATGGCGGCTTTGGCGGCCAACCGTGGGCAGTTCTACAACTACCCGATGACCATCAAGTTCATCAGCTGACCGTTTCTTGCGGCCGTTGGGCTAGTCGGTGAGGAGGCGCCGCACGACGGCGTCGGCCAGCAGGCGGCCACGGAGGGTCAGTTCGATGGTGCCGGCCAGTGCGGCGCGCGCGTTCACGAGCTCGTCGGCGATCAGGCCGGCCACCTCGTGACGGCCCTGCGGGGTGAGCGTGGCCACCGGGATTCCGGTGCGGATGCGACTGAGCAGCAACACCCGTTCCACCTCCCGGGTGGCGTCATCGAGGGTTTCCCGGCCCACGGCCGGTGAATGCCCGGCGAGCACCCGTTCGGCATACGCGGCCGGGTGCTTCGCGTTCCACCAACGCACCCCGCCGACGTGGCTATGCGCTCCGGGGCCCACGCCCCACCAGTCGTGGCTCTTCCAGTAGGCGAGGTTGTGCCGGGACTCGTGGGCGACATCCGTTGCCCAGTTGCTCACCTCGTACCAGTGGTACCCGGCGGCGCCGAGCAGTTCGTCGGCCAGTTCGTAGAGTTCGGCCTGCATGTCGTCGTCGGTCGCGGCCAGCTCGCCGCGGCGAATCTGCCGGGCAAGTTTGGTGCCGTCTTCCACGATGAGCGAGTAGGTGCTGATGTGGTCGGGGGCCTGCCCGATGGCGTATTCGAGGCTGGTGCGCCAGTCCGCGGCGCTTTCGCCGGGGGTGCCGTAGATCAGGTCGAGGCTCACGTCGAGGCCGGCGTCGCGGGCCCACTGCACGACGAGCGGAACACGTTCCGGGTCGTGGGTGCGTTCCAGGGTCGCGAGCACCCGCGGCACCGCGGACTGCATGCCGAAGGACACCCGGGTGAACCCGGCGTCGGCGAGGTGCTGCAGGTACGCAGCGTCGACGGAATCGGGGTTCGCTTCCGTGGTGATCTCGGCGCCGGGCACGAGGCCCCACTGGTCGCGGACGGCCTGCAGCATGCGGGTGAGGTCGGCGGCGGGCAGCAGCGTGGGGGTGCCGCCGCCGAAGAACACCGTGGCGGCGGCGCGTTCGGCGACGCCTGACTGGCGCAGCGCCTCGGCGCCGGCCTGCACTTCGAGCACGGCCTGGCTGGCGTAGTCACTCTGTTTCACGCCGCGCAGTTCGGTGGCCGTGTAGGTGTTGAAGTCGCAGTAGCCGCAACGCACCCGGCAGAAGGGCACGTGCAGGTACACGCTGAAGTCTCGCTCGGCGGATCCGACGGCGGCGGACGCGGGCAGCAGCCCGTTCAGCGGTGCGGGGTCGCCGAGAGGCAGAGGTCCGGCCACGCGGTTACACCGCTCCGACGGGGTGCAGGGCGCGCAGGTAGCGCTGGGTGAAGCGGTTCTGTTGCAACTGCATCACGGGCCAGACCAGGCGGTACTTCCAGGTGCTCGGTCGGGAGAAAGCGCGGATGGTCAGCCAGACGGAATCGTCGTCGCGGCGGTCGAGCACGAAGGACTCCTCCCCGCTGGCCGGGTGCCCGGCCATGGTGCCATAGGCGAAACCGACCTGATTTTCGTCCTGGATCACGTACACGACACGCACCGGTGCAACCACCGTGAACGGCTTCACGCGAATGGTCAGCTGCGCCGTCATGCCGTTGACGATGTACGGGGTGCCGTCTTCGGCGAAGGTCTGTTCGCTGGCCTGCGCCGACTGCGTGCTCGGAGTGCCGTCAGCGTTGAACTGCACCCCGGTGTACTCCACTCCGGTGCCGGTTCCGAGGTCGGTCACCGTCATGCCGCTGCCGCGTTGCACCCCCCAGGTCATCAGCGATTCCGACGCGGCCTGGAACCGTTCCGCGCCGCTACCCAGCCGCACCGTCACCTGCACCGGCCGGTACCCCTTGGGCGGGTACGTCATCAGGTCCGGCGCGAGCGTGCCGCCGATGGCCCCGTAGGTCACGGCCGAGGCGGTGAAGGTGGAACGACGCATACTGCTACTTCTTCTCTTTCTTGGCGGGTTCGTCACCGGACAGGGCGGCGATGAAGGCCTCCTGCGGAACTTCGACCCGGCCGACCATTTTCATGCGCTTCTTGCCCTCTTTTTGCTTTTCCAGCAGCTTACGCTTACGGGAGATGTCGCCGCCGTAGCATTTGGCGAGCACGTCCTTGCGGATGGCGCTGATCGATTCGCGGGCGATGATGCGGGCGCCGATGGCGGCCTGAATGGGCACGTCGAACTGCTGGCGGGGAATCAGCTTGCGCAGCCGGCCGGTCATGAGCACGCCGTAGTCGTAGGCCTTGTCGCGGTGCACGATGGCGGAGAACGCGTCAACCTGCTCGCCCTGCAGCAGAATGTCGACCTTCACGAGGTCGGCCTCCTGCGAGCCCGTCGGTTCGTAGTCGAGGGAACCGTAGCCGGCGGTGCGGCTTTTGAGGTTGTCGAAGAAGTCAAACACGATCTCGCCGAGTGGCATCGTGTAGCGAATCTCCACGCGGTCCTCACCGAGGTAGTCCATGCCGAGCAGCGTTCCGCGGCGGGTCTGGCAGAGTTCCATGATGACGCCCACGTAGTCCTTGGGCGCCAGGATCGCGGCCTTCACGATGGGTTCCATCACGGAGGCGATCTTGCCGTTGGGGAACTCGCTCGGGTTGGTCACCGTGACGGTGCGCTTGTCGTCGGTGGTCACCTCGTAGGGAACGCTGGGCGCGGTGGTGATCAGGTCGATGCCGAATTCCCGGTCGATGCGTTCGGTGATGATCTCCAGGTGCAGCAGGCCGAGGAAACCGCAGCGAAAACCGAAGCCGAGGGCGACGGATGTCTCCGGCTCGTAGCCGAGGGAGGCATCCGACAGTTTGAGCTTGTCGAGGGCTTCCCGCAGGGCCGGGTAGTCGCTGCCGTCGATGGGATACAAGCCGGAGAACACCATCGGCTGGGGTTCGGTGTAACCGGGCAGTGCTTCGGTAGCCGGGCGCAGCGCGGTGGTGACGGTGTCGCCGACCTTGGACTGGCGCACGTCTTTCACACCGGTGATCAAGTAGCCGACCTCACCGACGCCGAGGCCCTTCTTACTGATGGTGGGTTCGGGGCTGATCACACCGATCTCAAGGATCTCGTGGGTGGCCCGAGTCGACATCATCTGGATTTTCTCGCGCGGGCCGAGGTTGCCGTCGATCATACGTACGTAGGTGACCACGCCGCGGTAGCTGTCGTAGACCGAGTCGAAGATCATCGCGCGGGTCGGCGCGTTCGGGTCGCCGACCGGTGCGGGGATCGACCGGGTGGCCAGGTCGAGCAGTTCGGCGACGCCGGCGCCGGTCTTGCCCGAGACGCGCAGCACGTCTTCGGGTTTGCCG
>JBBQYN010000279.1:0-3733 GCA_038208655.1 Actinomycetales bacterium | reverse complement strand
TTGTTTGACACGTCCGGCCTCCGGTGAAACTCTCAACCTCTAGTCGAGGCTTAAAGTTATGCTGAGTATGCAATTCCTTTTCTCGAAGTTATGCGCCACGGCACGGCTGGTGGGGAGGCGCGCCCGCGTGTCGCGAAGAAGTGCGCATTTCGGTGGCGAAGAGGTCTCATCGGGTGCAGCGGTGCTGAGGTCGTCGCGGGTCAACGCAGCACGGCACTGTCGGGCGAGGTGACGTCGTATTCGTTCACGGACCCAACCGGGTTGCTGATCATGAGGGCTCCGAGCACCACGGCCTTGTATTCCGACTGTTCGGCACTCCCCCACACGACCCGTGCTCCGCCCATCAGGGTGAGGGTGACGTCGTCGGTCGTCTGAGCGCCGATGGTGTCCAACTGGGAACGGATGCTGTCGGGCAGGGCGGCCGTGACGGCAGCTACGGCCGCGAAACCCGGGCTGCGTGTGCCACGGTCGGCGTCGATCAACGGATACCCGGCGGGGCGCTCCGGGCTCTGCTCGATGATCACCCCGGCGGCATCGACGAGGTCGAATCCGGTCGCCGTGGCCAGGCTACCGACCGGCTCGCGTTCCACGATGCGCACCACGAGGGTTCCGGGAGGGCGGCTCTCGGTGACAAAACTCTGGATTAACATGAACTCGGAGAGCTGCGTTTTGACCTCGTCGGCGTCGATGAGCGGCAATGGGGTGCCCAGTTGCCCGTCGATGGCGGCCACGATCTCGGCCGCGGGCACCCGGTCGGAGCCGACGACCTCAATCGTGCGCAGCGCCATGATGGGCGAATAGGCGGTGGCGGCGACGCCCACGGCAAGGGCCGCGATCGCGCCGAGGGAAATGATCCAGTTGGTGCGGCGCCGGCGTGACCGCTGGGTGAACCGGCGCACCTCATCGCGTTCATAGCGTTTGCGGGCCCGGGTGGCGGCGCGCAGTCCCGCTCGCGCGGCCCGCTTGGTCAGCTTGGCCCCGGCGCTCAGGGTCGCCTGTGCGGACTGTGAGGCGACGGCCCCGCGACTGAGGTTGGTGACGGGCGCGATCGGCCCGGTACCGGTACCGGAGCCAGCGCCGGCCATACCGCCAGGGCTGCTGCCCGGGTTCGGGGTGCCGGCAGGGATGCTGCCGCGAGGGCCGGCACCCTCTGCGGGCTGGCCCGATGCGCCGGCCGGGGCGCTGCGGCCCCGGGACAGGCCGTCCGGCCGCCTCACGGGTGCTTCACGCCCGGACCGTGCCGAGTGCGTCGAGCAACTGGGGAACGATGCGGTACACGTCGCCGCAGCCGAGGGTTACGACGAAGTCACCGGGGCGGGCGATCGTTCCCAGGTAGTCGGCGGCGTCCTGCCATTCGGGCAGGTAAGCGACCCGGCTGCTGTCCTGAAAGCGTTCGGAGACCAGGGCGCCCGTGACACCGGGTTCGGGGTCTTCGCGGGCCCCATAGACGGCAAGCACGATGGTCTGGTCGGCGTGGGTTTCCAGGGCATCCGCGAATTCCTGGGCGAAGAGTCGGGTTCGGCTGTACAGGTGCGGCTGGTGCACGGCGATGATCCGGCCGGTTCCCACGACGGTGCGCGCGGCCGACAGCGCGGCAGCGACCTCGGTGGGGTGGTGGGCGTAGTCGTCGTAGACGCTGACGCCGTGCACCGATCCGTGCAGCTCGAACCGGCGCTCCGTGCCACCGAAGTCCGCGATGGCGGTCAGCGCTGCGGCCGGGTCGAATCCGAGCCCGACCAGCACGGTGAAGGCTCCTGCGGCGTTGATGGCGTTGTGCCGGCCGGGCACCCGCAGGGCCGCCGTGTAGTCCTGGCCTTGCCAGGCCACAGCGAACCGTACCGGGCCGTCGGTCACGACGGAGTGCACGCGCACGTCCGCGTCCGCAGACTCGCCGAAGGTGAGGATGCGGGCACTCGTGCGTTCCTGCTCGCGCAGCTGCTGGGTCACCCGCACGGCGCCGGCGTCATCGGATGAGACCACGACCAGTTCGGACGCGGCAGTGGCAAAGTCCACGAAGGCCGCCTGGAAAGCCTCCAGGGAGCCGTAGTGGTCCAGGTGGTCGGGGTCGACGTTGGTGATCAGGGCGACGGCGGTGTTGTAGAGCAGGAACGACCCGTCGGATTCATCCGCTTCGACGACGAAGAGATCGTCCTGGCCGCTGGCCGAACTCACACCGAGGGACTCGATGACGCCGCCGTTGACGAAGCTGGGGTCCTGGCCCAGGCCGAGCAGGCCCGTGACGATCATGCCCGTCGAGGTGGTCTTGCCGTGTGCGCCGGCCACGGACACCAGGCGGTGCTTCTGGATCAGCCAGGCCAGCGCCTGCGACCGGTGCAGCACCGGCAGGCCGCGTTCGGTCGCGAGAACGTATTCCGGGTTGTCCTGCCAGAGCGCGCCGGTGACCACGAGAGTCTGGGCCGCTCCGACGTTGGCGGCGTCGTGACCGATGGCGATGCGGGCGCCGAGGGCGCGCAGGGCCAGCACGTTGTCGGACTCACGCAGGTCGGATCCGGTCACCGTGTAGCCACGGCTGAGGAAGAGCCGCGCGATTCCGCTCATGCCGGAGCCGCCGATTCCGACGAAGTGCACCGCTCCGAGGTCGTCGGCAACGGTGAGGGTGAGATCTGGTTTGATCACGGTGAGGACTCTTCTCGACAAGGCAGCGACGGGGGAACGGGAATGCTGCAGGGGTCTACGTTACGCCGTGCCGGTGACCGTACGAACGGATGCGGCATCCCGGGCCTGCCGGATCAGCTCGTACATGCGGGCGGAACCGTCGAGGAGCCCCACGGACCGGGCCGCCTCGCCCATGCGCCGTACACCGTCGGTGTCGGTGAGTGCCGAAAGCAGCACCCGATCGATCCAGGCCGGTGTGAAGTCGGCGTCGTCAACGAGCGTGCCGCCGCCGGCCTGAACCACGTCCGCGGCGTTGAAGCGCTGCTCGCCGTTGCCGACCGGGTAGGGCACGTAGGCCGCGGGAATTCCCAGGGCGCTCAGTTCGCTGACGGTTGCCGCTCCGGCACGGGAGACGGCGAAATCGGCGCAGGCCAGGGCGAGATCCATGCGGTCGCAGTATTCCAGCTGGTGGTAGTGCTCGATGCCGGGATCGGCCACCTCGGAGCGGGAACCGGTGATGTGCAGAACCTGCCAGCCGGCCTGCGCGAGTGCGGCGGCGGAGGCATGCACGGTGGCGTTGATGCGCCGGGCTCCCAGCGAACCCCCGGTGACGAGCAGCACCGGCAGGTTCGGTCGCAAACCGAAGAACTCCAGGGCGTCGGCCCGGCTGGCGGCGCGGTCGAGATGTTCGATTTCGGGCCGCAGTGGCATTCCCACGAGCTGGGCGTTCCGGATCGGCGTGCCGGGGAAGGCGACGCCGACGTGCGTGGTGAATCGGGCGCCGAGACGGTTGGCGAGCCCGGGTTTGGCGTTGGCTTCGTGGATCACGACGGGCACACCGGCCCGGCGGGCGGCGAGGTAGGCCGGGGTGGCCACGTAGCCGCCAAACCCCACGACAACGTCGACACCGCGGGCAGCAATCACCGAGCGCACGCCGGCGACCGCCGCCGAGAAACGGGCGGGGAAGGCCAGAGCGGCGCGGTTCGCTCGGCGCGGGAACGGCACCCGGGGCACGGTGACCAGTTCGTATCCGCGCTCGGGTACCAGCCGTGCTTCGAGGCCTTCACTGGTGCCGAGGACCAGCACCGTGGCATCCGGTTCCCGGGCGCTGATCATG
>JBBQYN010000278.1:0-3759 GCA_038208655.1 Actinomycetales bacterium | reverse complement strand
TAGAACAGGGCGAAGTCGATGCCGCCGGCGATGCCGATGATCAGGGCCGTCCCGGGCGCGCTGATGCCGATGCTGAGCGCCCAGAGCGGCAGGATCACGGTGCGACTGGCGCGCATCGCCCCGACCAGGGCGGCTCCGGTGCCCAGGCGGGCGAGCACGCCACGGTGGCTCCAGATGGTCTGAAACAGGCCGATCGTGGGCCGCACCGGCGGCGGGCCCACCTCGCGGTTGGCGGCGGCGAAGGTCTTCGACGGGTCGGGCAGCACCAGCAGTACCGTGGTCGCGGCCAGGCACAGCACGATGAACGCCCAGAACACCGCCTGGGTGCTGCCGGTGAGATAGATCAGCCCGGCCCCCAGCAGCGGCCCGATGAACCAACCGGCCCGAAAAATGCCCCCGAGCGTCGACAGCGCCCGCGCCCGGTACATCAGTGGCACATACGTCGTCATGAACGCGTGCCGGGCGAGGGCGAAGATCGCCGTGGCGATGCCCACGAGGAAGATGCCCACCCCAAACACGACCGGGTTCGGGGCGGCCAGGCAGACCAGTACGGCCACGACGGTCAGCAGGGACGACGCGATCATGGCGGTGCGTTCCCCGATGCGCGACACCACCCAGCCGCTGGGAATATCGCCGACCAGCTCACCGAGCATGATCATCGCGGCGATGAAACCGGCCACGGCCAGGCTTGCGCCCAGGTCCTGCGCCACGAGCGGGATCAGCACGATGATGGCGCCCTCACCGGTGGAAAACAGCAGCGTGGGCAAAAACGCCACGAGGGCCACGGAACGCAAACTGAAGTCACGTTCCGCAGAGCTCATAAAAACCGATGCTACGCCTGCGCCCGGTACGCCCCAACCAACCCAGCGCAGCCGGGTAGGCTGGGGCGACATGATTGACGTGGACTTTTCCGAGCAGATCGCCGCACTGCGGACCACCTTCGGCGACATCCGTGCGGTGGTCGACGTTGATCGGCTGCGCGCCGACATCGCCGAACTCAGCGAACAGGCCGGTGAACCGGACCTGTGGAACGACACCGACAACGCCCAGAAGGTGACCAGCGCGCTCAGCCACCGGCAGAGTTCCCTCGCCCGCATGGAAAGCATCGAATCCCGCCTCGACGACCTCGAACTGCTGGTGGAGATGGCCAACGAGGGCCAGGGCGATCAGGACTCCGCCGACGAGGCCGCCGCCGAGCTGGCCGCCCTGCAGAAACTGCTCGGCGACCTCGAAGTGCAGACGCTGCTCAACGGCGAGTTCGACGAACGCAACGCGGTCATCACCATCCGTGCCGGAGCCGGCGGGGTCGACGCCGCGGACTTCGCCGAGATGCTGCTGCGCATGTACCTGCGCTGGGCGGAACAGCACGACTACCGCACCAGCGTGCTCGACATCAGCTACGCCGAAGAGGCCGGCATCAAGTCCGCCATCGTCGAGGTCGACGCCCCGTACGCCTTCGGCACCCTGAGCGTTGAGGCCGGCACTCACCGCCTCGTGCGCATGAGCCCGTTCAACTCCGCCGGAAAACGTCAGACCTCCTTCGCGGCCGTCGAGGTGGTGCCGCTGATCGAGCAGACCGAATCGATCGACGTGCCCGACAACGACATTCGCGTGGACGTGTTCCGTTCCAGCGGCCCCGGCGGGCAGTCCGTGAACACCACGGACTCCGCAGTGCGCATCACCCACCTGCCGACCGGCACCGTGGTGAGCTGCCAGAACGAGAAGAGCCAGATTCAGAACCGTGCCGCGGCCATGCGGGTGCTGCAGTCGCGGCTGCTGCTGCTGGAGCGCGAGAAGGAGGCGGCCACCAAGAAGGAACTCGCCGGCACCATCACCGCCAGCTGGGGTGACCAGATGCGCAGCTACGTTCTGGCGCCCTACCAAATGGTGAAAGACCTGCGCACCAACCACGAGGTCAACAACCCCACCAACGTCTTCAACGGGGACCTCGACGGATTCATCTCGGCCGGCATCCGCTGGCGCAAGAAAGCCCCGGTCGACTAGGGCAGCCCTCTGTCCTGCGCGTGTTCAGTGGGAGACCAGCCTTCAGTTTGGTGGGAGCGGTATGTCGCGCGTCGCATTTCCCACCCGGGGTGCTTAGGCTCGAAGAGCTATGATCCGATTTGATCACATAACCAAGAAGTACTCCGGTACAACCCGACCGGCACTGAACTCGATCGACGTCGAAATTCTGCGCGGCGAATTCGTTTTTCTTGTCGGAGCGTCGGGGTCGGGCAAATCCAGCTGCCTGCGCCTGATCCTCAAGGAAGAGAAACCCTCCAGCGGCAGCATTCACGTGCTCGGCCAGGACCTGCGCTCCATCAGCAACCGCAAGGTGCCCTACTTTCGCCGTAACCTCGGCGTGGTCTTTCAAGATTTTCGGCTGCTGCCGAACAAGAACGTCTTCGAAAACGTGGCCTTCAGCCTGCAGGTCATCGGCAAGTCCCGTGGCTTCATTCAGGAAGCCGTACCGGACACCCTCAAAATGGTCGGACTGGCCGAGAAGGCGCTGCGCCTGCCGCACGAACTCTCCGGTGGTGAGCAGCAGCGCGTGGCTATCGCCCGCGCCATCGTGAACAAACCCCAGATTCTGCTCGCCGACGAACCCACCGGAAACCTCGACCCCACTACGAGCGCCGGCATCATGGCCCTGCTGGCCAGTATCAACGCCGGCGGCACCACCGTGATCATGGCCACCCACGAGGCCGGCATCGTCGATGAGATGCAACGCCGGGTGATCGAGCTGGTCAACGGCGAGATCATTCGCGACGAGCGCCAGGGCGGTTACGCCACAGCGGCGATCCCTACCGTCTCGGCCGCCACCATTTCGGCCGCCTCCATCGCCGGTCAGCCCCCCCGCCCCAGCAGCCCCGAGCCCGCGCCGCCTGTCGGTGCAACCCCGCCCCTCACATTCCCTTCCGTTCCGATCGAACGGATGCCGGCGGCCGCCCCAACGGCCCCGGCCGCCGCGCCTCCGGGCTACGCTGCGCCAGCCCCAGCCCCAGCCCCCGTTCTCGTTGCAGTGCCTGAGCCCGCCGTGCCGGCCACCGCCCCGGTCGTGGACCCCGCAGCCCCGGCGCCGGCAGCCCAGGTAGCTGCTGCCGCTGCCCCGGTGGTCGCTGCGCCCGAACCGGGTGCCGGCGTACCCGGTGCCGGGGAACCGGCCCGCGTGGAGACCGCGATCGAACCGGCATCTGCTCCGGAGCCCGCCGTGACACCCGCCGTGACGCCCGCCGTGACACCCTTTGCGCCCCCGGTCGCGGCTCCGGCCGTGCCGCCGATGACGCGCCCCGTGATCGCCGCGAGTCAGCACGACGAACCCGACCAGCTCACCCTGGCCGAGAAACTGGGCTTACGCGCGCCCGGTGAAACACCCGACCAGACCGGCGAACAGAATGTGGGACCCACCCGATGAGGCTCGGACTCGTGCTCTCCGAAGCGGCACACGGCCTGCGGCGCAACGCCTCCATGGTGGTTTCGGTGGTGCTCGTGACCTTCATCTCACTCACGTTCGTGGGTGCGGCCATTCTCATGCAGATGCAGATCGGCCAGATGAAGAGCTTCTGGTACGACAAAGCCCAGGTCGGCATCTACATGTGCACCGACATCTCACCCGGCGACACCTGCACCGCCGGGGAAGCCTCCGATGAGCAGATCAACGCTGTCGAGGCGCAGCTGCAGGGCCCCACGCTGTCCCCGTTCATCGAGCAGTACTACTTTGAGACACACGAGCAGGCCTTCGAGAACTTTCAGACACAG
>JBBQYN010000277.1:0-3778 GCA_038208655.1 Actinomycetales bacterium | reverse complement strand
GGCACCGCGCTTCCGGTGGCGTACATTCCTCGAGCGGATGTGCCCATCGAGTTGCGCGGGGCGGGTCGGTCCAGCCGGCAGGTGCACAACTTCGGCACCCCGGCCAGCCTCGCGGCGGACCGGTTGATCGTGTGTGAGGTGATCACCCCGGCCGAGAACTTGTCGAGTTACCAGCCGCACAAGCACGATGAGTACACCCCCGGTGTGGAGTCGAGCCTGGAAGAGATTTACTACTTCGAGAGCGCCGTCACCCGCGGTCAGGCCGCACCCGCGACGGCGAGCCCGTTCGGTCTCATGCGCACCTACTCGTCCGATGCCGGAGCGATCGACATCAACGCGGAGGTGCACACGGGTGATGTCGCCCTGGTGCCGTTCGGCTGGCACGGTCCGTGCGTCGCGGCGCCCGGGTACGACCTGTACTACCTCAACGTGATGGCAGGGCCCGATCCCGACCGGTCCTGGCGCATCAGCGATGATCCGGCGCACGGCTGGATCCGCGACACCTGGACCGGCCAGGAGTTCGACTCCCGGCTTCCCTACACCGCATAACCTCCACCCCGCAGCACCCCCGCAGCACCCCCGCACGACCACGCAGCAGCAGGCAGCACCCGAAAGGACACAACGCAGTGACTTCCCGTCGTATGACAGTCAGCCAGGCACTCATCGAGTTTCTCGGCCACCAGTACACCGTGGACGGTGATGTGCGGGAACGCACGATCGTGGGCACCTTCGGCATCTTCGGCCACGGCAATGTGGCCGGCATCGGGCAGGCCCTGAAACAGCTGTCGGTGACGGATCCGACTCTGATGCCCTACCACCAGGCCCGCAACGAGCAGGGCATGGTGCACGAGTCGATCGCTTATTCCCGCATGACCCGGCGCCGGTCCACGTTCGCGTGCGCCGCATCCGTGGGCCCGGGCGCCACCAATATGCTCACCGGTGCCGCCGTGGCCACGACCAACCGGCTGCCGGTGCTGCTGCTGCCGGCCGACACCTTCGCGACCCGGGTCTCCGACCCGGTGCTGCAACAGCTGGAGCTGCCGCACGACGCGAGCATGAGCGTCAACGACGCCTTCAAACCGCTGTCGCGCTTCTTCGACCGGGTGAACCGGCCCGAGCAGCTGTTTTCGGCCGCGCTCGGTGCGATGCGTGTGCTGACCGACCCGGTGGAGACCGGCGCCGTCACAATTTCGTTGCCCGAAGACGTGCAGGCTGAGGTGCTGGAGGTACCGGCGGAATTCCTCGCCGACCGGGAGTGGCACATCCGTCGCCCCCGCCCCGACCGCGGCATCATCGCCGAGGTCGCCCGCGCGATCTCCCGGGCACAGCGCCCCATGCTCGTGGCCGGCGGCGGTGTGATCTACTCCAACGCCGCCGCGGCGCTGCGTGAGTTCGTCGAGGCCACCGGCATCCCGGTCGGGCTGTCCCAGGCCGGCACGGGCTCACTGACCTGGGACCACCCGCAGAACCTCGGCTCCGTCGGTGCCACCGGCACCACGGCGGCGAACCGGGCCGCGGCGCAGGCCGACCTGATCATCGGTATCGGCACCCGGTACAGCGACTTCACCGCCGCGAGCCGCACCGCGTTCCAGAACGCCGACGTGCGCTTCATCAACATCAACGTGGCCTCCTTCGACGCGGTCAAGCACGGCAGCGCCCTTCCCGTCGTAGCGGATGCCCGTGAGTCCCTTCTTGAGCTCACCGAGGCGCTCGCCGGCTTCCACGTCTCGGCCGACTTCCGCTCCGAGTACACCCGCGAGAAGGCAACGTGGGATGCCGCCGTCGACGCGTCCTTCGTGGACCGCAAACTGGCGCTGCCCAGCCAGGCCGAAATCATCGGAGCCGTGCAGCAGGCCTCCGACCCCCGCGACGTGATCGTGTGCGCGGCCGGTTCGTTGCCCGGTGATCTGCACAAACTCTGGCGCGTGCGCGACGACCTCGGGTACCACGTGGAATATGCCTTCTCGTGCATGGGGTATGAAATCGCCGGCGGAATCGGCGTGGCCCGGGCCGATACAACCCGTGACGCCATCGTGATGGTCGGTGACGGCTCGTACCTCATGATGCACTCCGAGATCGTCTCGGCCGTCGCCGAGGGCATCAAATTCATCATCGTGCTGATTCAGAACCACGGCTATGCGTCGATCGGGCACCTCAGCGAAGACGTCGGATCGCAGCGCTACGGCACCCTCTACCGCTACCAGGACAAGGCGGGCAACAATTTCGAGCAGGGCGAGGTCCTGCCGATCGACCTGGCCGCGAACGCCGCGAGCTACGGTCTCGACGTGATCTCAATCGAGCCCACCGAGAACGCCATCGCCGACCTCTCCGCCGCCATGGCGGCGGCGAAAGCCTCGACCCAGGCCACCATGATCCACATCAATAACGACCCGAGGCTGTACGCCCCCGACGGCGAAGGCTGGTGGGACGTACCGGTGGCCGAAACCTCCACCCTCGACACCACCACCGCCGCGCGGATCGACTACCTCACCCACAAGAGCACCCAGAAGCCGCACCTCGGTGCCGGCGCCGTTGACAGGAACTGACCATGACTTCTCCCCTTGCCGCCACATCACTGACCGCCACGTCGCGGACCGCCACGTCACGGACCACCACCGAGCAGCTCCGCATCGGCACCGCCCCCAACTCCACCAGTAAGGACTAACACCATGCCAGACCTTCGTATCGCCGTTGTCGGAGCCGGAAAGATGGGCGCGGACCACATCAACCGCATCACCGAGCGCATCGTCGGCGCCCGCGTCAGCGTTGTCGTCGAACCGGATGCCGCCCGTGGCGCCGCCGCGGCAGCTCTCGCCCCCGGTGCCGTCGCCCTGAGCAGTTTCGCCGAGGCGCTCGAACGCGACGACCTCGACGCCGTGCTGGTGGCTACGCCCGGCCAGTTCCACGAGACCGTGCTGCTCCCGGCGCTGGCGGCCGGCCTGCCCATTCTGTGCGAGAAGCCGCTGACCCAGGACCCGGTGTCGTCGTTGCGCGTGCTCGAGGCCGAGCAGGCCGGCGGTAAGAAGCTCATTCAGGTGGGTTTCATGCGCCGTTTCGACCGCGAGTACATGCAGCTGCGCGAACTGATCGCCAACGGCGACGCCGGCGCCCTGCTGGCGATGCACTGCGCGCACCGTAACCCCACCACCGGTGAGGGCTACACCGACAGCATGCTCATCACCGACTCGGTGGTGCACGAGATCGACGTGGTGCGCTACCTCACCGACTCGCCGATCGTCGCCGTGGAGGTCAAGCGCCCCAAGCGCAGCTCCCGCGCGCCGAGCTGGCTCAACGAGCCCATTTTGGTGCTGCTGGAGACGGAGTCGGGCATCCTCGTCGACGTAGAGATGAACGTGAACATCCAGTTCGGCTACCAGGTGAAGACCGAGGCCGTGTTCGAGAAGGGCGTGGCCGAGATCGGCCGCACCGCCGGCCTCACCCGCTGGCAGGATGGCCGATACTTCGGCCAGGAGCACGAGTCGTTCATGACGCGCTTCGCCGACGCATACGACGCGCAGATTCAGCGCTGGGTGAACGCCACCCAGCGCGGCGAAATCGACGGGCCGAGCGCCTGGGACGGCTACCTCGTCGCCGCATCCTGCGAGGCCGGCGTCAAGGCTCAGCAGACCGGCCAGCGTGAAGAGGTCGCATACGTGGCGCGCCCCGCCTTTTACAACTAGTGGTGTTGTGGCCGGTCGCGAGACGACACGTTTCGCCCCTTTTACCGGCCCATTTGGGGCGAAACCTGTCGTATCGCGGGGACCCGGGGCGGGCTACT
>JBBQYN010000276.1:0-3783 GCA_038208655.1 Actinomycetales bacterium | reverse complement strand
AGGCGGTGTTCTCCTCGGGGCAGTGGCTGCGCCCGTCAATGCTCGGCACGAAGATCATGCCCGTGGGCGCGAGCCCGGCCATGTTCTGCGAATCGTGCACCGCCCCCGAAGGCAGCGCGCTGTGCAAGAGCCCGCGGCCCGTGGCGGCACCGGCGATGACCGTCTGAACTCCCGCGTCGAGCAGCACCGGGGCCAGCACGGGTTCGAAATCGAAAGTGACCTGCAGCTCGTAGCGCTCGGCGATGTGCCGGGCAGCGGCCATGACGGATGCCTCCAGCTCGGCCACGAGCTCGGCCTGCGACTCCCGAAAGTCCACCGTGACCCGCGCCACCCCGGGCACCACGTTGGAGCTGCCCGGCTCGGCGGACACCATGCCGCACGTGATCACGGCGCGGTCACTGACCGCAGCGGCCAGCTCGGGCAGCGCCACGATCAGCGCGGCCGCGGCGGTGAGCGCGTTCTTGCGCCGTGTCATAGGCGTGGTGCCTGCGTGGTCGGCGCGGCCGACAAACGCGACCTCACCTCCGCCGAGCGAGACGATGCCGGTGACCACGCCGATGTCGTGCCCGTTTTGCTCGAGGGTCGGGCCCTGTTCGATGTGCAGTTCCACGGTGGAGTGCAGCGTCGCCGGGTCGAGGCGCACGGTCGCGGCGGCGTCCAGGTCGCCGCCGGCGGCGGTGAAGGTGTCGGCGAAGCGGTCGCCGTCTCGGCCGGTGAGCGCCTCCAGTTCGGCGCGGGAGAACCCCCGCGTCAGGGCGGTCGAGCCGAACAGGTGGGCGTAGTTGCCCTCCTCGTCGGTGTACACGACGCAGCGCACCGGGCGGACGAGCGCCGGGCGTTCCTCCTGGATACGACGGATGCACTCCAGTGCGGCGAGCACGCCGAGCGCACCGTCGAAGGCTCCGCCGTTGGGCACCGTGTCGATGTGCGACCCGCTCCACACGGCGGGCACCGCGTCGAGGTCTGCGGCGTAGCGAGGCGAGATGACCATGTTGCCGATGCCGTCGGTGCTCACGTGCAGGCCGGCGTCGGCGCAGCGGCCGAGCAGCCAGGCGCGGGCGGCGGTATCCGCTGCCGAGAAGCTGGTGCGGTCGAGGCCGCCGCCCGGGCCGCGGCCGATGGCGCCGAGCGCGGTGAGGTCGGCGACCAGCCGGGGGCCGTTCACGGAGAGCCCGGCGGCACCCAGCCCGGCCCGGGCCACGGCGGTGCTACCCGAGTCGCCGGCGGTGGCGCTCACGCCCGGGCCGCCGTGGTGCCCACCCGGGAGAGGATCGCGGTGAGGGCGGCGGTGAGGCCGGCCGTGAGGGCCGGTTCGGCGTCGGGGGCGAAGTGCGGCGAGTGGTTTCCGGCGACCGTGCCGTCGGCGTCGAGGGTCTGCTGGGAGTAGCCGCCGAACATCCAGTACACCGAGGGCACCCCGATCTCTTCGGCGAGCAGGCCGAAGTCTTCGCTGCCCATCACCGGCGGCACGGCGATCACGTTGTCGGCTCCGAGGGCTCCGCCCAGGTGTGTGATGAGCTCGGCGGTGGCCGCGGGGTCGTTGTAGCAGCGCGGGAACGTCGACAGCACTTCGATCACCGGCTCGGGGGCACCGGATGCCTGTGCCTCGGCGAACAGAATGCGGCGCAGCGATTCGAGAACCCGGGTGCGCACATCCACGTCGAAGGTGCGCACGTTCACCGTGAACTCCGCCGTCGCCGGGATGATGTTCTCTTTCAGGCCGCCGTGGAAGGTGCCGATGGTCACGACGGCGGCTTTCATGGGGTGCACTTCGCGCGACACGATGGTCTGCAGCCGCACCACCATGTGGGCGCCGAGCACGATCGGGTCGATGGACTGATCGGGCTGGGAGCCGTGCGCCTGTCGGCCGTGCACGGTGATCTTCCAGGAGTCGGCCATGGCCATCGCCACGCCGCTGCTGATGTCGATGGTGCCGGCCAGGCCCGGCCAGACGTGCTGGCCGAACACCACCTCGGGCAGCGGGGCCTTGCTCCAGAGGCCGTCGTCGAGCATCGCCCGGGCCCCGGCTCCGGTCTCTTCGCCGGGCTGGAAGATCACGACGAGCGTTCCCGCCCAGGTCGACCGGGCGGTGGCCAGGTGTTCGACGGCGGTCAGGGCGACGGTCATGTGGGTATCGTGGCCGCATCCGTGCATCACCGGCACATCGGTGCCGTCGGCGAGGGTGCCGCGGGCCGTGCTGGCGAAGTCGAGGCCGGTCTCTTCAGCGATGGGCAGGCCGTCGGTGTCGGCGCGGTAGGCGATGGTGGGTCCGTCGCCGTTGCGCAGGATGCCCACCACACCGGTGCCGCCGCAGCGGAATGTCTCGAGGCCGAGCTCACTGAGGCGGGTTTCGAGGAACGCGGCGGTCGCCGACTCCTGCATCGAAAGCTCGGGGTTCGCGTGCAGGTGGCGGTACAGCTCCAGCATGGCCGACGCGGTCAGCGCGCTGGTCGACGGCAGGGTCAGGGTCATGATTCCTCTTTCATTGGTGCGGTGGTGCTGGGCGGCGGCGCGGTCCTGCTGCGCAGAAACCAGGCCAGAACGGCGGTGGTCACCACGGTAATGCCGGTGGCGAGGTTCGCCACGGCGGGGAAGGCGGGAACGAGCACGAAGAAGACCACCGCGGCCGTGCCGGCGGCGATGAGCGTGATCCTGGTCTGCTTGAGCGAGACCACCAGTTGCACGATGACCCCGCCGATGATGCTCGGGAAGATGTAGAGCCGGGCCACGTCGGTGATCTCGGCGGGCACGATGCTCACCAGCCAGGAGCCGGCGAGCCCCACGAAGACCAGCATGAAGAACACGTGCACCACGGCGGCGCCGCAGATGGCCATGAGCGCCGAGAATTCGCCGCGCTTGGTGCCGGCCTTGGCACCGATGGCTGCTTGGGCGACCAGAGCTGAGGGCAGCAGTTTGTTGGCGATGTTGCCGATCATGAAGGCCTGGTACATGGCCGCCGGGCCGAGAATCGGGTAGTAGGTGATCGGTTCGACGACCCAGAGCACCGAGAAGACCGCGGCAACGGCCAGGAAGGCGATCCAGACCTGCGACTGGGTGATACCGAGGTCGGCGAACAAGACGAGGTAGAGCGGCGCCGCGAGCGACATGATCAGGGCCGCGCTCATCGTGATGCGGCCCCACCGGCTCGTGGTGCGGTCAAAGGTCGCCAGATCGGTGGTGTGCGACTCGCTCAGAGTTATGGAAGACATGCTGGCCTTTCTCGAAGTCGACGAATCAGGCGACCGGCGTCAGGCCGGTGCTGTGGGCGAAGTAGGCCACGATCAGCCCGATCACGATGGCGAAGCCGAGGGCCCATTCACGCAGCCAGCCCTGGTCGAACCGTTGGGCCTGGAACAGACTGAGGCCCATGACCGCGGCGGAGGTGATCACGGTCAGAACGTGCACGGGCGTTTTGCCGAGTTCGCCGATGCCGAGGCTCATGAACGCGCCAAGCAGGGCGGCGGCCGGAATGATCGCCATGAGCGCCGGGTTCACGCTGCGCAGCCGGGAGTCGCCGCGTTTGAGCAGCGGCGTGAGAATGAGTGTGGCGATCATCCACATGGCGCCGGAGAGGCTCATCGCCATGAACGCGACCGCGAAAACGTTCTGGGTGTAGCTGGCGTCTCCCAGTGCGGCGCCCATGGTGGAGGCGGCGATGCTGGCCGAGGCGGTTTCCGTGGCGGCCGAGCCCACCAGCCCCACCCGCACGAGCACCGCCGGGGTGCCGAACAGGCTCAGCAGCGCTACACTCACGAGCACCACGGCCAGGGACGGTCCGACGGC
>JBBQYN010000275.1:0-3786 GCA_038208655.1 Actinomycetales bacterium | reverse complement strand
CACCCGGGTCACGTGACGGGACGTGTAGCCCAGTCGGGCCGCGAGGCCGTTCACGCCTTCGCGTTCCACAAGCCCGTCGGAAATCAGGCGCATGGCTCGGGCGGCCAGGTCGTCGCGCAGGTTCCAGGCCGGCGACCCCGGTACGGCGTCGGGCAGGCAGCGTTTGCAGGCGCGCAGCCCGGCTTCGTGGGCCGCGGCGGTGGTGAGGTAGAACGACACGTTGCCCGGTTTGGGCGTGGCCGCCGGGCAACTGGGCCGGCAGTAGATGCCGGTGGAATGCACCCCGGTGATGAACTGGCCGTCGAAGCGGGTATCCCGAGACGACATCGCCCGGTACCGCTGCGCGAACTGGGCGTCCGTCAGGGCGGACGGGGGGAAAGTGCTCACCCGTTCAGCCTGCCACCCCGCCGGCCGTGGCGATAGCGAGAATCGGACCGTGCCGCATCCGTGCGCGGGGCTACGCTGTGCGCATGAACGCAGCCGAGCGTGCCGAGCGTGCCGTGCGCCGATTGACCGCGCAGTTGGGCCCCGTCGTGAGCGTGGACGGTGACGCCCGAGAGCAAAGCCGTTCTGACCGGTCGGGCTTCACAGCACCGGGCCTGCCGGTAGCGGTCGTGCGGGCCACGAGCATCGGCCACGTGCAGGCCACGCTGCGCATCGCGAGCGAGCTGCGGGTGCCCGTCGTCACGCGGGGTGCCGGCACCGGGCTGGCCGGGGGAGCCTGCGGCAGCGACGGATCGATCGTGCTCAGCACGGCCGGCCTGAACCGCATTCTCGAAATTCGACCCGACGACGAACTGGCCGTCGTCGAACCGGGCGTCATCAATCAGCACCTCAACGATGCGCTCGCCGAGTACGGCCTCTGGTTCGCCCCGGACCCCGCGAGCCGGGCCATCAGCACCATCGGAGGCAACATCGCCACGAACGCGGGTGGGCTGTTGTGTGCGAAATACGGTGTGACGCGGGAGGCGGTGCTCGGACTGAGCGTGGTGCTCGCCGATGGCACCCTGCTGCGCACCGGGCATCGCACGGTGAAGGGCGTCACCGGGTATGACCTCACGGCACTGATGACCGGGTCGGAGGGAACCCTCGGGGTGATCGTTGAGGCGACGCTGCGGGTGCGGCCGCTGCCGGGGGCCACGGTCACTATCGGGGCCGGCTTTGACACCGTTCGGCAGGCGGCCGCGGCGGCGGCGGCGGTGACCGCGGCACGGCTGCGACCCGCAGTGATGGAAATGCTCGACCCCGTCGCGCTCGGCATCATCACCGCGTACCTCGCGTCCACTACCCCGGGCGACCCGGACATGGTCGGTACCGGCGCATTCCTGCTGCTGCAAACGGATGGCGCCGGTGCGCTCGCCGAGGCCGAGCGGGCTCTGAAGGTGTTGCGCTCCGCCGGCGGCCGGGCACGGCTGGAGCGTGATCCGCAGGCCGCCGAACGCATGCTCGCCATTCGTCGGGCCTTCCACCCCGCGCTGGACAGTCGGGGCACCGTGCTGATCGAAGACGTCTGCGTGCCGCGTTCCCGCATGGCCGAGATGTTCGACGTGATTGCCGAGATCAGCGAGCGCACCGGGCTGCTGATTCCCGTCGTGGCTCATGCTGCCGACGGCAACCTGCATCCGAACTTCGTGATTCCCCCGCAACCCGGCAGCAGCGTTCTCCAGACGGTGTGGGCGGCGGCCGATGAGATGTTCCGGGCGGCCCTGCGCCTGGGCGGAACCCTGACCGGGGAGCACGGCGTGGGGGTGCTGAAGCGGCGCTGGCTGGCCGAGGACGTGGGCGACACCAGCCTGCAGCTGCAACGCCGACTCAAAGCCGTCTTCGATCCGCTGAATATTCTGAGCCCGGGAACCATGTTCGAGCCCGCCGAATTCACCTCCGTCGAGCCCGCCGAGTTCACGTCCTGAGACGGGGCCGACCCGGGCGCTTCTCGGCGTTGCGTGTGGCCGCGCGGCGGGGCAACGTGCGCGCGAGGGCAAAATCCGATTGGATGGAACCATGACAGATCTCAACTCCAAGCCCGAAATCGATTTTCCGGAGGGCCCCGCGCCCGAGCAGCTCGAAATTGTTGACGTGGTTGTCGGTGACGGTGCCGCTGCCGTCGCCGGCGCGACCGTGAACGTGCACTACCTGGGCGTGGAATTCGCCTCCGGCGACGAGTTCGACTCGTCCTGGAACCGCGGCCAGTCCATCAACTTTCCGCTCACCTCGCTCATCGCGGGCTGGCAGCAGGGCATTCCCGGCATGAAGGTCGGCGGACGTCGCAAGCTCGTCGTGCCCCCGCACCTCGCGTACGGCCCCGCCGGATCGGGCCACCGCCTCTCCGGCCAGACCCTGATCTTCATCATCGACCTGCTGGGCGTCAGCTAGAGCACAGCCTCATCGCGTCGCGCCCGGAGACGGGCGCCGGCGCCACCGATCGACCGGTTCTGGCCCGCCAGCACCGGTCGATTCGGTGTATGGCAGGCGACGTCGGAGCTGCCCGTGGCCTGCCGGCATCCGTGTGATTGTGCTGTGCATTCTGTGGCGGCTCGTTGTGCCGGCCGTGGCCCCGAGATAATGACACATGATCACCACAGCGATGGCTCGTGCCCTGCGTGCGGCCGGATTGAGCTGGACACCGCTCTCCGGGGACGCTTTTCGCATCGACAAGCCGGACTTCGACGGTGACAGCGACATCTTCACCGTGAGCGAGATGACGATCGAGTCGCACGAGTTCGACAACGGCACCATCCTGGGTTTCAACGGCACCACCGAGTGGGCGCTGGATTCCCTCGCCGTGGAGCACGCACTGTGGCTGCCCCGCGAGGACCAGTTGCGAGAGCTGCTGCTGGATTCGTTCCGTTCCCTCAGCCGGATCACGGCGCCGGGCACGGCCCAGATCCCGTGGCGCTACCGCGTGCTGATCGACTGCGAGGGTGAGTCGCACGCGCACGACGCGGACAACGCCGCCGACGCGTACGCCGACGCGCTGTTGAGTCTGCTGGGCTAAAAACGTTCGGGTTCCGGCCCCAGCGTGAAGCTGAGCCCGGTGATCTGGGTTGGGGTGATCTCCACGTAGACGGGCTTGAGGGTGGGAATCAACGGGCGCAACGGCAGCATGTCGGCCGCGTCGATGGCGGCCTGCCGTTCCACGATGGCCGCGGTGCCCTTGACGACCACGCTCCAGGCCTCCAGACGGCCGACACCGTCGGTTTCAAACGCCACCTGCTTGTTGATCGTCAGTTCCAGGAGCTTGGTGCCCGGGGCGGTCCGAAACAGGAGCCGACGGTCGGCGGCGATGAAGTTGACCGGGTAGATGTCGGGCAGGCCGGCCACGCTCACCGCGAGCCGGCCGAGGCTGCTCGAGAGCAGGGCCTCCCAGCAGTCATCCTCGCTGAGAAGCCGGACCGGTTCGGTGTCGTCGATAGTCATGGTTCATAGTGGCACGTGGCCGCTGCGCGTGGTGGCCCGCGTGCGCGCGGCATCAGTGCCACGTCGGATTCCAGCGACGTGTGTGTTGCCGCGGTGTCCGTTGGGAGTGGGACCGCCCACCTGACCTGTCGTCTGACACTGTCCCGAAAAACACCGACATCTTTGCCCCTTGTTTAGGGGGTAGATTATGTGTACTGTCCCCGAGGGTGCGGCTCCGCGTCCGAGGAGGCCCCCGAATCGGGGTAAACTAATCCTTTGCCCAACGGACGCGCACGTTTTTAGCGGGCCCTCACGGGCTCAATGCGTCTCCTTGACTGCTTGAGAAGGTTGCACCATGAGCGCATTACCCGAGTCATCGCCGCCGGTGAC
>JBBQYN010000274.1:0-3798 GCA_038208655.1 Actinomycetales bacterium | reverse complement strand
CGACACCCGGGCGCCGGGGTCGTAGAGCATCTCGAGAAACGCCTTGTCACGCTACTGCTGCAGCTCGTCACCGTCGGTCGCGGCCAACAGTGCCGCGACCTGTTCCACCGAGATGGCCTTGGGCAGCCGCAACGCCAGCTTCGGTGGTTTCGTCTCGTGCGCCACGTCGACGGTCACCACGGACTCGTCGAGCAGAAACCGGTGGAACCCGCGCACCGTCGACAGGGTGCGCGCGATCGATGCGGCCGTGAGCGGCGCCGGTTCGCGGGTGCCCAGAAACCGCACGAACTCGGAGATCTGGCCCGGGCTCACCGAGGCCAGGTCGGTGATGGCCTCGGTCGCGAGCCAGCCGGAGTACACCGTGAGGTCGCGGCGGTAAGCCGTCACCGTGTTGCGGGCCAGGCCGCGCTCAATCGTGACGTGCCGCAGGTACAGGTCCACAGCCGCCGCGATGCTCATGCGGCCGCGCGGCCCACTCGGCGTTGGTGCAGTCGGCGGTGGCTCATTCGGCCGTGTTCCGGTTGAGTGGATGCCGCGGCCACGGCGCATCGCCGGCGCCGAGCGACGCCCAGTCACGGCTGCGGGCCACGTGCGCGGCCAGGATTCCGGTGACGAGCGACGGGTTCAACAGTCGGCGCTCGAGTACCGCGTCCACGCACTCGTCGAGGGGAACCCAGCGAATCTCGATGTCGGCTTCTTCTTCGGTGCGGGTGAAGGCATCCGCTGTCGCAGAGACCCCGCGGGCGAGGTAGATGCGAATGGCTTCGTTGCTGCCGCCGGGCGAGGTGTAGAACTCGCTCAGCACGTTCCACTCGGTGGCGACAACGTCGGCCTCCTCGGCCAGTTCGCGTTGCGCACCCAGAAGCGGATGCTCACCGCTGATGTCGAGCAGGCCGGCCGGCAGTTCCCATTCGCGCATCGCGACGGGGTGGCGGTACTGGTTGATCAGCAGCACCCGGTCGTGCTCGTCGAGGGCGAGCACCGCGACGGCGCCGGGGTGGTCGAGGTACTCGCGGGTGATGGACTCCCCGTTCAGGCCAAAGGTGTCTTGGCGTACCGACCAGATGTAGCCCTCGAAGACCAGGCTGGTCTGGAAGACGGGCACGTCGAAACGTTCGTCGGCCAGTGGACGCGACGCCGGGCCGGTGTCGGGCAGGCGGATGCCCGCCGCGCCGGTGGTGGCAGCCGGGTCAGGCATCCACGTCTTCCTTCACCTCGAACAGGCGGGTGGAACGCTGGCGGTCCAGCGCCGCGGCGATCAGGCCGCGGAACAGCGGGTGCGCCCGGTTGGGGCGCGAGCGCAGTTCCGGGTGCGCCTGGGTGCCCACGTAGAACGGGTGCTCCTCACGGGGCAGCTCCACGTATTCGACCAGGGTGCGGTCGGGTGAGACACCGGAGAACCACATGCCGGCGAGGGCGATCTGGTCGCGGTAGGCGTTGTTCACCTCGAAGCGGTGACGGTGACGCTCGGAGGCGACGGGCGCTCCGTAAAGTTCGGACACGATGGAGCCTTCGGCGAGGTCGGCCGGGTACAGGCCCAGGCGCATGGTGCCGCCCAGGTCGCCGCCGGCGAGAATCTCGACCTGGTCCTGCATGGTCGCAATGACCGGGAACTCGGTCTCGGGGTCGAACTCGGCCGAGGAGGCCAACGGCAGGTTGGCCTTGCTGCGGGCGTATTCGATGACCATGCACTGCAGGCCCAGGCACAGGCCCAGCACGGGGATGCCGTTCTGCCGTGCGAAGGTGAGCGCGCCCAGTTTGCCTTCGATGCCACGGATGCCAAACCCGCCGGGCACGCAGATGCCGTCCAGTTCTCCGAGCAGCCGGGCCGCACCCTCCTGCGTTTCGCAGTCGTCCGAGCCGATCCACACGATTTTGACGCGGGTCTGGTTCGCGAAACCGCCGGCGCGCAGGGCCTCGGTCACGGAGAGGTACGCGTCGGGCAGGTCGATGTACTTGCCGACCAGGCCGATGGTGACGTGGTGCTTGGGGTTGTGCACGGATTCGAGCAGGTTCTCCCAGCCGCTCCAGTCCACGGTCGACGCGGTGAGGCCGAGCGCCTTGATGATGTAGAGGTCCAGGCCCTGGTCGTGCAGCATGGTGGGGATCTCTTAAATCGACGGCACGTCGATGGCGTTCACGACGGCGGCTTCGTCGACGTCGCACATGAGCGCGATCTTGCGCTTGTTGCTCTCGGAGACCGGGCGGTCGCTGCGCAGCACGAGGGCGTCGGGCTGGATGCCGATGGACCTCAGCGTAGCGACGGAGTGCTGGGTGGGCTTGGTCTTCTGCTCGCCGGCGGCGCCGAGGAACGGCACCAGGGACACGTGCACGAAGAACACGTTGTCGCGGCCCAGTTCGTGGCGCACCTGGCGGGCCGCTTCGATGAAGGGCTGGCTTTCGATGTCGCCGACGGTGCCGCCGATTTCGGTGATGATCACGTCGGGGCGCAGCTCGTCGGACGCCTGCAGGCGCATGCGGCGCTTGATCTCGTCGGTGATGTGCGGAATGACCTGCACGGTGTCGCCGAGGTACTCGCCGCGGCGTTCCTTGGCGATGACCTCGGAGTAGATCTGGCCGGTGGTGACGTTCGCGCTCTGGCCGAGGTTGATGTCGAGGAAGCGCTCGTAGTGGCCGATGTCGAGGTCGGTTTCGGCGCCGTCGTCGGTCACGAACACTTCACCGTGCTGGAACGGGTTCATGGTGCCCGGGTCCACGTTGAGGTACGGGTCAAGCTTTTGCATCACGACGCGCAGTCCGCGCGCGGTGAGCAGGTTTCCCAGGCTGGCAGCCGTGAGGCCCTTGCCGAGCGAGGAGACCACTCCGCCGGTCACAAAGATCTGCTTGACGGTCTTCACCGAAGCATCAGAGTGAGAATCAAAATTGTCCGTGTTCATATTTTCCACCACGGGGTTCAATCGTAGCACCTGCTCCGGAGGAACCAGCCGCGCTGATCGAGCCGCCTCGCGCCGGTCGTATGGCGGTCTCGACACGCTCGGCCAACGGATGGCGCCCGCCATGAGCATCCGCCGCCACGAGAACCGGGTGGATTGACACGACGTGCACGAATACCGGACGAATTGGCGCGGATTCGCTGCTCCATCCGGTTCTCGTGATGGCCGCGTACCGGGTCAGCGGGACTGCGCGAGGGAGATGAGCTCGCGGGCGTGCTCCAGGCCGCTACGGGAGTCCGGCAGGCCCGAGAGCAGCCGCGCCATCTCCGCCGCGCGGGCGTCGCCGTGCAACTGCCGCACGCTGCTGGCCGTGACGGCGCCGTCGCTGTCTTTCACGACGCTGAGGTGATTGTTCGCGAACGCGGCGACCTGCGCAAGGTGCGTGACGACGATCACCTGCGCGGTCTCGGCGAGCCGGGCCAGCCGCCGGCCGATCTCAATAGCGGCGGCGCCGCCGATGCCGGCGTCGACCTCGTCGAAGACGAAGGTCGGCACCGGGTCGGTCGCGTTGATGACGACCTCGATGGCGAGCATCACCCGGCTGAGCTCACCGCCCGAGGCCCCACGCCCGAGGGCCCGCGGTGCGGCGCCGACGTGCGGCTGCAGCAGGATCGTCACGAGGTCACGGCCGTGCGCGGTGAAGTCCCCCGAACTGTCGACCTGCACGAGCAGGGCGGCGTCGGGCATGGCCAAGGCGCTGAGCTCGGCGGTGACGGCGGTGCCGAGGGCGTCCCCGGCGGCCGAGCGTAGTGCGGTGAGGCTGGAGGCGAGGGTGTCGACGAGGGCGGCGTCGGCATCCGCTTCACGGCGCAGTTCGTCGATGCGGTCGGTGTCACCGTCGAGT
>JBBQYN010000273.1:0-3799 GCA_038208655.1 Actinomycetales bacterium | reverse complement strand
TCGCCGGCGTCGATCGCCGCCATCAGTGGGCGATGATCGTTCCACAGCCGTTTGCCGCGCGAGTAATCGTCGGAGGCGTAGAGCCACTCGATCTTGCGCGACACTTGGTGCAGCAGCACGGTGAGCGAGGCGCTGCCGCTGAGGTCGGCGATGCCGAAGTGGAACCGACTGTTGATCTCGGGGAGCGACTCCAGCGCATCCGCTGCCACGGCCGCATCGCCGGCGTCCAGCAGCTCGGCCATCCTGCGCCGCGTCGCCGCCCACTGCTCGGAGGGAACCCCCGCCGAAAACAGTGCGGCGGCCCGTTCGGCGGCCCTCCGCGCCAGGGCCGACTCGACCACGTGCCGCACGGCGAAGAGGTCGCCGGCGTCGTCGGAGGGAATCGGACAGACCCGGGACCCCGCGAACGGCCGGGACTCCACGAACCCTTCCGCCTCAAGGGCGTGCAGCGCCTCGCGCACCGGTACCCGGGAGGTACCGTAGCTGGCCGCCAGGGCCACCTCGGTGATGCGGCTGCCCGGCGGCAGCGCCCCGCGCACGATGTCTTCACGGATGGCGTCCTGTACCCGCCGGGGCACCGACGGCACTGGTGCCGCCCCCGCCGCCGGAACCGTGCCGGATGCCGAGGGCGCGGCGGCGGCTGGCACGGGAGCGGGCGACAGCGGAGTGGGACTAGCGGGCGAAAGCGGCACCGGGGATGGCTCCTAACAGGTCACGGGTGTATTCGGCGGCCGGGGTGCGGAACACCGCGTCGACGGTGCCGGTCTCCACGACGCTACCGGACCGCATCACGACCACATTATGTGCTATCTGCGCCACCACGGCCAGATCGTGCGTGATGAACAGGTAGCTCAAGCCCAGTTCCGTCTGCAGATCGCTCAGCAGGGTGAGGATCTGCTCCTGCACGAGCACGTCGAGCGCCGACACCGCCTCGTCGCAGAGCAGCAGCTGCGGTTCCAGCGCGAGGGCACGGGCGATCGCGACCCGCTGCCGTTGCCCTCCCGAGAGCTCGTTGGGGCGACGCTGGGCGATGGCCCGCGGCAGCGCCACCTGATCGAGCAGCTCCGCGACCCGGGCCCGCCGCGAGGTGCGGTCACCGACCCCGAAGATGCGCAGCGGCTCGTCGATCAGCGCTTCGATACTATAGCTGGGGTCCAGAGACCCGTACGGGTCCTGGAAGACCGGCTGCACGATGCGGCGCAGCGCCTTGCGCTCCGCGCTGCTGCTGCCGGTGATGTTGCGCCCCGCCACGAGGGCCTGACCGCTGGTGGCGGTCTCCACCCCGAGGATGATGCGCGCCACGGTGGTCTTGCCCGAGCCGGATTCCCCGACGATCGCGGTCGTGGTACCACGGTTCACGGTGAACGAGACATTGTCGACGGCGCGCACCACTCCGCCGCGCTGCCCGCGCAGCGCGAACTCCTTGACCAGATCGGTCACGACGAGGATCGCGGGATCGGCGGCGGCTCTGGCAGCGGATGCGGCGGCCTGCTCCGGAATCGTGTGGATCACCCCGGTGAGGGTGGGCGAGGTGAGCGTGGGCGCCGCAGCCACCAGCCGGCGGGTGTACTCGTGCTCGGGTGCCAGCAGAATCTGCGCCGGCGTACCGACCTCCACGATGGTGCCCTCGGAGGCGACCATGATGCGGTCGGTACGGTCGGCGGCCAGCCCCAGGTCGTGGGTGACGAACAGCAGCGTCATGCCGCGGGCATCCACCAGGGTCTGCAGGTGGTTGAGAATCTGGCGCTGCACCGTGACGTCGAGCGCCGAGGTGGGCTCGTCGGCGATGAGCAGTTCCGGTTCCCCCGCCAGCGCGATCGCGATGAGCACACGCTGGCGCATGCCCCCCGAGAACTCGTGCGGAAACTGCCGGGCCCGTCGGGCGGCATCCGGAATACCGGCCTCGGTCATGAGCTCCACGACCCGCGCCGTGATCGCGGCCCGGCCGCGCAGGCCGGTGCGGGCCCGGTGCGCCACGAGGGCGTCAGCGATCTGCGCGCCGACCTTCATGGACGGGTTCAGGTTGGAGGCCGGGTCCTGCGGAATCAGGCCGATGCGCCGACCTCGGATGCCGCGCATCTGTTTGTCGGTCGCCGTCGCCAGGTCGAAGCCCTCGTCGGTGCCGCCGGCCCCGTTACCGGCGCCGCCTGAGGCCGGGCCGTCGCCGAGCAGGATCGACCCGTGCGTGATCTGCCCGTCACCGGGCAGCAGCCGCAAAATTGCGCCGATGATGGTGGACTTGCCCGAACCGGACTGTCCCACGATCGCCACCCGCTCGCCCGGGTACAGGTCAAAGCTCACCCGGTGCAGCACCGGAAGGGCGGGGTCGCCGAACGACACCTCAAGGTCACGCACGCTGAGCAGGGCCGGGCCCGCGGCGGCGGACGCAGCAGCCTCGGTGGCAGCAGTGGCAGCGGTCTTACCGGCGAGCACGGCGCCGGTCCCGGTCGAATCAGCGTCCGGCAGCATAGCCCTGAGCCCCTCGGGGGTTGGCGGCAGCGGTGAGCAGGCCGGTGCGGGGGTCGCGGCCCACCGACGAGAGCCGGCCGAGCGTCCAGCTTCCAGAACGGGTCACGACGTGGCCGCGCTGTTCGAGTTCGGTGATCACCGGCTCGCCGAACCGGTCCTCGATCACGGCGCCACCCGGAGTCCAGGTGCGCGGCCAGAACGAGCCGGGGAACGAGGTCGTGTGGAAGGCCGGCGCATCGATGGCCTGCTGCGGGGTGTACCCGCCCACGATGGTGCGCAGCAGGTAAAGCAGCTGCCACTGGTCCTGCTGGTCGCCGCCGGGCGAACCCAGCGCCGTCACCGGCACGCCGTCACGCAGTACCAAGGTGGGGGTGAGGGTGGTGCGGGGCCGCTTGCCGGGGGTGAGGGTGGACGGCGAGCCCGGTTCCAGCCACGTCATCTGCAGCCGCGACCCGAGGCAGAACCCCAGCTCGGGAATCAGCGGGGAGGACTGCAGCCAGCCCCCCGACGGCGTGGCCGAGACCATGTTGCCCCAGCGGTCCACGACGTCGATGTGGCAGGTGTCGCCGCGCATGTCGCCGGTCGGGCTCACGATGCCGCCCGCGGCATCCGCTGTCACAGACGGCGGTGTCGAAACGGATGCCCCGGCACGCGCGGGCGCGGCGCCGGACACGGTGGGTTCGCCGACCCCGGCAAACCGCACGTCGCCGCCCAGTTCGGCCAGCGCCGGCGGCAGGTAGCTTTGCCGCATCGGCGGCACGAACGCGGTGACCCCCTCGAGCACGCCCGGACGGAACTCGTGTGAGGCCGTGGCGGTGATCAGCACCCGGCGGGTGGCCGCGTACTCCGGCGACAAGAGCCGGTCCATCGGCACCGCGGCGTCACCGTAGTAGGTGTCGCGGTCGGCGAGGGCGAGTTTCTCGGCCTCGAGAATGTGGTGCGCACCGAGCGCGGTGCCGGGGTCGAGGCACTCGTCGGGCAGGCCGTCGAGGATGCTCAGCATCTGCAGCAGCACCGGTCCCTGGCCCCAGGGACCGGTCTTGGCGATGGTGTGGCCGCGGAACTGCAGCGTGGTGGCGGGTTCGAACGAGGCGCGAAAGCCGGCCAGGTCGGCGGCCGTCATGATGCCGGCGTGGTCGGTTCCGGAGGAGTGCCGGTGCGGGGCGGCGCTGAAGGCCACGATGGCGCGCGCCACGACACCCTCACTCCACTCCGTGCGGGCCGCGTCGATGCGGGCCACCCGTGTGGTCTCGTCGCGGCCGGCGGCCACGAGCAGGTCGAGGGTGTTCGCCCAGGCGGCGTTGGTGACGATCTCGTTCTCTTCGGGCAC
>JBBQYN010000272.1:0-3803 GCA_038208655.1 Actinomycetales bacterium | reverse complement strand
GATCCGGACTCTCTGCTTGTCGACTCGACTCGCGTCCCCCGGCACTGGCTCCGGCACGGTCACCAGCCGCCTTGGAAGAGACCGTAGAGAGACGGCTCCGGGTCAGCGACCGTACCCACGTTCACGGCGCAGATAACACCGAACGAAAGGGAGAGCAGTACGCACACGGCGGCGGCTGACTTCATCGTTCGCTTGACTCGCCGCTCGGACATGTGGGTCCTCCGCTTCCATAAGAGCACACCTGAGATCAGAAAGCAGACCGCCGTTGGCGCCGCCGGGATCCCGTGCACCACGTGGAAGCGGACGTCGGCATCCGCCATCGCCGCCAGTGCTGGTCGCGCTGGTGGCCCTGGTGCACCCCGAACCCCCGGCGAACCCCCGGCGAACGGCCCTACGCGCTGCGGCGTTCGTGGCTGCCTCGATGTCGGGTTCCCCTCATTCGTCCTCGCCGGCGGTAGATGCGTCCTCCGAACGGGTGGTTGCCCGTGCGCGCACCAGCCGCACGCCGACCGCAAGCAGCCACACGATCCAGGCGGCGAGTCCGGGCAGCCCCACGAACAGGAGCGCCGAACCGTCCGCGATCGCGAGGCTGGCCGCCCCGGCGGCGAGCAACAGGCCTCCCCCGACCACGCCGAGCAGACGTTGCCACGGCGGCGTCAGCCCGCTCGCATGCGCCGCCAGCGCAGCGCCGATGAAGGTGATGCCGAGCGCCGGCAGCGCCAGCGCGAACGCTGCTGCATGCATCTGCCAGGCGAGCTCGAACACCGGGCTCGGCTCGGCGAGCTCGCCTGCGGACAGCACTGCTCCGATCCACAGAACGGCGTAGAGCGCCCAGACCGCCGAAAGAGTCGCGCCCGCGGCCACCGCAAGACGCGACCAGTCCGCGCCCGCACCCCCGCGACGCCCGACGAGCCCGTGCAGACCGCTCAGGAACCCGAGCAGCAGCGGCAGGTGCAGCGCCTCCTGGCCAACCGCGATCGCGACCACGACCCGGTTATCCGCGTGCCAGGCGAGCACATCCCCGATCGGGTCCCCGTAGCCGGGAGCATCGGCCCAACCAAACATCGCGTTCTGCATCGCCATCGACGCTGCCAACGCGATCGCCGTCGCGCCGACAACGCGCTCCAGGTGGGCTCGGGTCGGGGTGGGCCCCGTCGTTGCCGCTGCCCCACTCACGGGTTCGCGCAGGGACTTCGGCGCGGTGGCGGGGTTCTGCGGTGATCTCATCTCATACTCTTTCGTTGCGGTCCGATGCTGGTCGACTCCACGATCGCTGACTTCGAAGACGGGCGACTCGGCCTCGTGGTCCGTGTTCGACCGGCCGATGGAACGATCTGCCTCTTGTCCTTTCGGCTGATACGCACCCCCTTCTGACGCCAACGGGGTCGAAGTCCTGCTCCTGGCACGTCCTCGAGTGCGCCGAGGTCATCCGGCGTGCTTCTCGGCCCATCGCCGAGAGATTCACTGCTCATGGACCATCTTCACCGGTTCGCGGGTCAGCAACCACACGCTTGGTGAGGAGCGATGGGTTTGCTGCCCGGACTGAGACACATGGCAGGAGTGTGGCCAGTGGGGACCTACGTGCGTTCGGCGGCGCCGACCGGGTCACGGCGCGCGGCCACGACCATCAGGGCAGACCCGATCGCGGCGGCCACCAGCGAACCGGCGAAGATGCCGATCTTGGCGGTCTCGGTGAGGCCCGGATCGTCGTAGGCGAGGTCCGCGATGAACAGGGAGACCGTGAACCCGATGCCGGCCACGGACGAGACGGCGACCACGTGCAGCGCTCCGACTCCCTGGGGCAGCCGGCCGAGCCCGGTGCGTACGGCGATCCAGACGGCGCCGCTGATGCCGATGATCTTGCCCACCACCAGGCCGAGCGCGATGGCCCAGGGAAGCGCACTGGTGACGGCATCGCCCAGCACCCCGCCGCCGAAGCCCACGCCGGCGTTGGCCAGGGCGAAGAGCGGCACCACCACGAAGGCCGACCACGGGTGCAGCCGGTGCTCGAGCGTGGCCAGCACGTTGCGTCCGCCGACCTCGCCGGTCGGGGTCAGCAGACCGAGCGCCACCCCGGCGATCGTCGCGTGGACCCCGGACTCCAGCGTGGCGATCCACACCGCGACGCCCACCACGACGTAGGGCCAGATGGCGCTCACACCGAGTCGTCGGAGCAGCACCACCAGAGCGAGTCCCGCCACCGATCCGGCCAGCCAGGCCAGCGACACGGTGTCGGTGTAGAACAGCGCGATCACGGTGATGGCGATGATGTCGTCCACGATCGCCGCCGACAGCAGCAGCAGCTTGGCGCCGGACGGCACCCGGTCCCCCAGCAGCGCCAGTACGCCGACGGCGAAGGCGATGTCGGTCGCCATCGGGATGCCCCAGCCCGCGCGTGCGTCGCCGCTGGTGAGGGCCACGAAGATGAGGGCCGGCACGACGACGCCACCCAGCGCCGCCGCCGCGGGCAGGGCCGCCGCGCGCGGATCGTGCAGCTCGCCGACGGCCAGCTCGCGCTTGATCTCAAGGCCGACGACGAAGAAGAAGACCACCATCAGGCCGTCGTTGACCCAGTGCTGCAGGTCCTCGGTGATCGCGGCAGAGCCCCAACCGACCGTCAGGTACTGACCCCAGAAGTCGGAGTAGGACTCCGACACCGGGCTGTTCGCCCACACCACGGCGAGGGCTGCGCCCACCACCAGGACGACTCCCCCGGCGGCTTCGTCGTGCAAGAAGTCCTGCAAGGCGCTCAGCGCGCGCTTCGGCCTACGGTCGTGCGACATCGGACTCCCTCCATGGCGCCCGAGGCGCCCGCTCCGTGCGAACCATCTCAAGTCTCACAGACTGACTCACACCGAGCGACGGCGTCAGGTCAGCGCATCCGGATCGTGCGCGCCCTACGCCGTCGGGATCGTCTCGAAGCGGATCCCGGCCGCCTGGAGGCGCGCGAGCAGCGCGTCTCCCATCGCCTGCGCCGGGGTCACCTGGCCCGCAGTCTCGGGGTTGTCGTCGAGGGCCAGGCACAGCGCGGCCTCGGAGAGCATCTTCGCGGTCTCGGTGTAGCCCGGGTCACCGCCGGAGACACGGGTGCGAACGGTCTGCCCGCCGGCCTCGCCGACGAAGTCGACGGTGAACCACGACTTCTCCCGCTTGGCCTCATCGGGGCCCGAGCCCTGCGGCACCTTGGACTTGAGGAAGTCGCGGACCGGCCTGACCTGCGCGGCCACGGCGAGCAGCCCGACGCCGGCCGCACCGCCGGCGGCGTAGCGCAGCGTCTTGGTGCCGGCCCAGTGCGAGTAGCGGAACTTCGGCCCGTACGCCGCCAGCGCGGCGCCGCTGCGAGCCACGACGATCGGGTCGATGGTCGGCAGCGGGAGCAGCCAGTATTCGAGCACCGGGTCGCGGTGCGGCTTGCCGGAGACCGACCGCGACGACCGGCCCTCGGGCCGGATCTCGGCGCGGCGGCGAGCGGCGTACGTCTTCTTCATCTGCGCGGACCGGGCGAACTGGTCGAGCGCGGAGTGGAAGGTGCCGCCGGAGAACGTGCCGGCGGAGCGGACCACGCCGCGCAACGTGATCGGCTGGTCCGACGGCAGCTGCTGGACGGTGTAGTAGGCGCCGAGATCGTGCGGGATCGAGTCGAAGCCGCAGGCGTGGACCAGGCGCGCGCCGGTGCGAAGGGCGGTCTGGTGGTGGGCGAGGAAGGCCTGGTCGACGAACTCGGGCTCGCCGGTGAGGTCGAGATAGTCGGTGCCGGCCTCGGCGCAGGCGGCGACGAGCGGGCCGCCGTGCTCGAGGTAGGG
>JBBQYN010000271.1:0-3803 GCA_038208655.1 Actinomycetales bacterium | reverse complement strand
GCTCGACGTGACCGTGGTTCTCGCCGCCCTGCTCGTGGTGTCACCGTGGGTGGTGCTGCTCTCGGCGGCCGGCGCGGTCGTGCTCAATCTCACCCTGGCGCTGAACCACCGACCGGGGCGCTATCTGGGCTGAGCCGGCCGGCAAGGCCTTACTCGGCGCGCCCTCTCAGCCTGTCTGGCCGCACGCCCGTGGCCGGTTGCGCACGTTAGGCCGGGTACGACTCAATCACCGTGCGCATGCCCGGCAGGCCGAACTGGTCGGCGATCTGCACGGCCGTGTGCGAGCCCAGCAGTGGGTCGGCGCCGGCGGCGAGCAGCTGGCGAAGCAGCGCCTCGTTATTGCGAAAGACGGCGCAGGCGATCGCGGTCTGGCCCATTGCGTTGACAACGGATGTGTCCGCGCCGCGGTGCAGCAGCTCCCGAACCGTGCCCTCCCGCTGGGCATAGGTCGCCACGGTCAGCAGGGTATCGCCGCGGCCGTTGCGCACGTTCACGCTGACTCCGGCGTCGAGCATCTCCCCGAGTGGGCCGCTGAGCCCGTCACGGGCGAGCCCGAAGACGCCCTCGATGACCTCGGCGCTGACGGGCTTGTGGCCGGCCGGGACGGGGCTGGCCGGCTCTGGGCGGGCTGGCTCGGGGCGGGCGCTGCGGCGAGCGTCGTCGGGCAGTGGATGGTCAGACAAGGTGGGCTCCGGCAGGTGATTGCCGCGCGCGTCGCGGCTGTTTCAAAGTCTAAGCGAGATGGTGCGGGGCGGGCGGCTTCGGCCGGGCGGGCCCGTCTGTCCGTGGCAGGCGATAACCTCCAGTCATGGATACCTGGGACGTCGTGGTGGTCGGAGCCGGCGCGTGCGGTCTGACAATCGCGCACACGTTGGGCGAGGCAGGCCGTTCGGTCGTGCTGCTCGACAAGGGGTCACGCCCGGGCGGGCGCCTGGCCAGCAGGCCGCTCGGCGGAGTACTGATGAATTCATCCGTGGACACGATTCGGGTCGGCGACACCGCCGTGATGCGGGAGATCAGCCGGCGCACCGGAGCGGTGTTCAGCCCCACGCCGGCGGACGCCGACGGCCCCTCCGGCGTACCGGTGCGTGACTCCACCTGGGTGCTTGACCGGCCGACCAGCGAGATCGCGACCCGGTGGGCGGCGGGAACCACCGTGCAGCACACCTACGTCACCCACGTCGAGACCCCCGGCCCCGGGCGGTTCCACGTGCGGCCGCACGGCACCGGCGATCCGATTCTCGCGGCGGCCGTCGTGTTGACGGCTCCGGTTCCGCAGAGCCGGGAGATATTGCTGCACAGCGCCGTGCCGGTGCGCCGGGAGATCGACGACGTGCTGTACGAACAGCGCATCGTTTTGCTCTGCGTGGTCGACGGCCCCGACCCGGAAGCCACCGTTCTCAACGAATCACTGGTAGTCGACATGATTCGGGTGCGCCACCGCGAAGAGAACGGGCTGGTCTGGCTGGAGCTGTTCGGTACGGCACAGTGGAGCCAAATCATGTGGCCCTACGATCCCGACCACACCCACTCCGCGCTGCTCGTGGAGCTGCGCCGGCTCTACCCCGGCGCCCGGGTGATGAATTCCTTGGTCAAGCGGTGGCGCTACGCCAACACCCGGCATTCGGTGAAGAGTGCCACGTTCGAGCACTGCACCAACGCCCCGGGCATTTACGTGGCCGGGGACGGGTTCGGGCTGGTGCACCCGCATCCGTCGGGCGTGGAAAACGCCGTGCGCTCCGGACTGGACGTGTCTCGGGCGCTTCTCGCTGCCCGATAATCCCGTCAGTCTCCCGGTAGCAGGCGCTCCGGAAGGTCAGTCCCCCGGAACGTCAGTCCCCCGGCCGTACTCGAATCAGCACGTTGCCGAGCTTCTGCCCACGTTCCACGTACTCGAAGGCCTCTCGAATCTGCTCCAGGGCGTACTCGCGGTCGACGACCGGGCGGAAGGAACCCGCCCTGAGCAGGTGGGCCAGGAACACGACGTCCTCCGCGCTGTCTCGCGGAATGGGAAACAGCACCCGGCGGCCCCGCAGCAACGGTGTCAGCAGGGCGAGCAGCGGGTTCTGCCCGAGAAAGCCCAGATCAGATGAGACGTAGATGCCGCGTCGGGTGAGCAGGCGGCGACAGCGCCGAAACGAACTCTTGCCCACGGCGTCGAAGACCACGTCGAAACGGTCCGCCAACCGCGTGAAATTCTCGCGGTCGCAGTCGATCACCCGGTGCGCGCCGAGCGAGCTCACCAGGCCCCCGTGCGCGCCCGGGCACACGGCCGTCACGCGCACCCCGCGCTCCACGAGAAGCTGCACCGCGGCGCTGCCGATGGCTCCGGTGGCACCGTTCACGAGCACGCTCTGGCCGGCGTGCACCCGGGTCGCGCGCAGCAGGTTCAGGGCGTAGTGCGCACCCTCGGTGCTTGCGGCGGTCTGGGCGTAGCTGAGGCCGTCGGGCATCCGGTCGATCATGGCGCGTTCGGAGATGGTGAGGTATTCGGCGTGCGCGCCGAAGTGCACCCCGGTGTACCCGAACACCCGCTGGCCCACCGAGAACCGCCGCGCGCCGGCGCCGACCTTCGAGATGACACCGGCAAACTCAGTGCCGAGCACCGGCTGTTTCGGGGCGCGCAGCCCGCTGAACAGTCGCACGAAGAGGGGCCGGCCGCGCAGAAACCCGCAATCCGTGCGGTTGACGGATGCGACGTGCACCGCCACCTGCACCTCGCCCGGCCCCGGATCGGGTACCGCGCGGGTGCCCACCGTGAGCACGTGCGGCGGGCCGTATCGGCGGTACCAGGCAGCTTTCATGGCCGACACAGTACTGCGGTCTCTCCGACTCGGGTGGTTCAGCCGGCCACTTCGGCCGGAACCTCGACGGTCGCAGCCGGCGCCGCAGCATCCGTTCCGTGCGGGTTGGCCAGCGAGACGCCGTGGCCCATGCGGCGAAACAGCAACGCGGCCACGACGGCTCCGGTGAAGAAGAACCCGGCGCCCCACCAGTACGCCACGGCGTAGCTCTGCACGGCGGCTTCGGCCGCGACGGCGACCGTCGCGGGCAGGTTCGCGGCCACGTAGTTCGTGGCTGCGGTCGCCGCGAGGGTGTTCAGCAGCGCCGTGCCGATCGATCCGCCCACCTGCTGGCTGGTGTTGACCATCGCCGATGCCACGCCGGCGAACTGGCGGTCCACACCGAGCGTCGCCGTCTGCATCGACGCGGGCATGATCGACCCCATTCCGAAACCGATGATCATCAGCGGCGGCAGAATATCCAGCGCGTAGGTGCTGTTCAGGTCGAGGCGGGTGAGGTAGACCATGCCGATTCCGGCCAGCATCATGCCGATGGGCACCATGATCTTCGGGCCGAACCGCGGCACGAAGATATTCGTGGACAGCTGCGCCGCCAGCACCAACATCACGATCATCGGCAGGAACGACACACCGGTCTGCATCGGCGAATACTGCAGCGACGTCTGCAGGTAATACGTCACGAACAGGAAGACCCCGAACATGCCGGCCCCGGCGATCAGCACCGAAATGTAGGCGGCGCCGCGGTTGCGGTCCAGCACGATGGCCAGTGGCAGAAGCGGATGCGCCGCCCGGCGCTGCCAGAGCACGAACCCCACCAGAAGCAGCACCGCGATCACCAGCATGCCCCACGTGAGCGGTGAGTCCCAGCCATCCGTTTCGGCGTTGGAGAACCCGAAGACCAGCCCGAACAGGCCGCCGGACACCAGCAGCGTTCCGGGGATGTCGAGTTTCGGGCGTGGACCCACGCGTGGCACGTGCGTCACGAACAGCAGCGCTCCC
>JBBQYN010000270.1:0-3809 GCA_038208655.1 Actinomycetales bacterium | reverse complement strand
CCCGACGGGCTCACCTCCATCCGGCGCAGCTTCACACCCGCGGAACTGCGCCGTGTGGTGCCGGTGGGCTGGCAGGTGCTGCCGGAGCATCCGTCCCGGTATGTGCTGCGCTGGTCGGCCGCCGACACCCCGGGCACCCCGCCACGACAGAGCGAGGCAGCGGATGCCTGACGTGATCATCGTGGGCGCCGGCCCGGTCGGCCTGATGCTCGCCTGTCAGCTGGTGACCGAGGGCCTCACCGTGCAGGTGTTGGAGCAGCGCACCGAACCGTCGGGGCGGTCGCGCGCCATTGGAATCCATCCGCCGTCGCTGCGGGCGCTGCACCGCATCGGAGTCGCGGACGACCTGCTGCGCCGGGCCGTGCGCATCCGTTCGGGAGAGGTGCGCTGCGACGATCGCGCTCTCGGATCGATGAGTTTCACGGCGGCCGCGCCGGAATACCCGTTCGTGGTGGCCCTGCCGCAGAACGAGACCGAGCGGCTGCTGCGGCACCGTTTCGCCGAGCTGTGCCCGGAGGGGCTCGTGCTGGGCGCCGCCGTGACCGGCGTGCGCGACCGCGGCGACCACGTGGAGGTACACGTCGCCGCCGGGCCTGCCGGCCGTGGGGGCGGGGCTGTCGGTTCTGGCGGTTCTGGCGGTGCTGACGGTGCTGACGGTGCTGACGGTGCTGACGGTCCCGGTACCGACGAGCCCCGCACGCTGAGCGCCGAGTACGTGGTGGCTGCCGACGGCGCCCGCAGCGTCGTGCGCACGACTGCCGGTATCGGCTGGCGCCGGATCGGCGCCGACGCCAGTTACCTGATGGGGGACTTCGTCGACCCGGCTGGCGCTGTCGGCCCGATCGACGCTGCCGATCCTGCCGACGCTGCTGATCCTGCCGACTCTGCCGATCCGGTCGGCGCGCACCGCGCGGCGGTGCTGTACTTCGAACGCGGCGGGGTGGTGGAATCCTTTCCGCTGCCCGGCGGCCGGCGGCGCTGGGTCGCCCTCACCGACCGGCTCAGCGAGCAGGCCACGAGCGCCGACCTGGCCGATCTGATCTTCTGGCGCACCGGCGTGCGGCTGGCCGACCCGCTCGGCCCGGCGAGCGCCTTCTCCGTGCAGCAGAACCTGGCCGCGCGCATGAGCGTGGGCCGCATCGCTCTGGTCGGCGACGCCGCCCACCAGATCAGCCCCATCGGCGGACAGGGCATGAACCTCGGCTGGCTCGACGGTGTGGCGCTGGCCCCCGCACTGGCTCGCGCCGTGCGGCAGCCCGAACAGGCCCTCGTGACGCTGAACGAGTTCGATCGGCGGCGCCGGAAGTCGGCGCGCATGGCGGTGTGGCAGGCCGGCTTCAACATGTCGATGGGCCAGCCGGCACACGGGCTGCGGCTCGCCGCCCGCAACGCCCTGGTGCGCTCGCTCGCCCGGCCGCCGCTGAACGACGTGCTCGCTCGGGCCTTCACCATGCGCTGGCTCTAGCCCCCGCGTTGCCCTGACCGCTTGACTTTGCCGCCCGGAATCGGCCGCAAACTCACGGCTCGCGGGTGAGAACTCACGGGTCGTGAGCACCGCGCACGGTTCGCCCGGCGCGTTCGCATCGGGTTAACTGGACGGGTGACTTCTGTACTGATCGACCGGCTGCGCGCCGACCTGACCGCCGCCAACTTCTCGGTGACCGCCCTCACCGGACTCTGGGGCGTCGATGCGGATGCCGCCCTCGCCCGCAATCAGCGGGTTCCGGCCGAGCGGGCGCTCGCCACGCTCGCGCGCACCCGCCGCCGCACCGAACCGACCGCCACCCTGGCGACGCTGTTCGTGCTCGGCCGCGACGTCGCCCGCGCCGACCTGGTCGCGGCCCTGCCCACCCTCGGCGCCGACGGCGCTGCCGAGCTCGGCCTGGTCGCCGACGCCGATCCGGCCGCCGACCCCGCCGCCTCCACGGATCCCGCCGCATCTGATCCGGCCGCCGACATCGTGCGCCCGCTCGTCGAGCTGCGCCCGTACAGCTTCCTCGACGCGTTCGGCGCCGACAGCTGGTGGATCGTGAGCGATCTTGGGGAACTGGCCCTCGGGCATCCGCTCGGAGAAAGCCACGTGCTCGGCATCGGCGGGGCGAGCCGCACCCTCAGCGGCCTGATCATGCCGACCCCGGCCGGCCGGGTGCTCGACCTCGGTACCGGGTGCGGCATTCAGGCCATGCACGCCTCCCGGCACGCCGAGCACGTCGTGGCCACCGACATCTCCCAGCGCGCCCTCGACCTGGCCGCGCTGAACGCGGCACTGAACGGCATCGACACGATCGAGTTCCGCCTCGGCAGCCTCTTCGAGCCCGTCGCCGGGGAACGCTTCGACCACATCATCTCGAACCCGCCGTTCGTGATCACCCCGCGCGCGCCCGGCGTGCCGAGCTACGAGTACCGCGACGGCGGCATGGTCGGTGACGCCCTCGTGGAAGCCGTCGTGCGCGGCGCCGCCGACCACCTCACCGCCGGCGGCGTTGCCCAGCTGCTGGGCAACTGGGAGTACCGCGGCCCGGGCGACGCGTTCGAACGGCTGCAGGGCTGGCTGGCACCGGCATCCGCTGCCCCCGGTGCCTCTGCCGCCGCGACGCCGGAACCCCTCGACGCGTGGATCATCGAACGCGAGGTGCAGTTGTCCTCCGAATACGCCGAAACCTGGATTCGCGACGGCGGAACCCGCCCCGGCGCCGACTTCGACCGGCTCTACGACGCCTGGCTTGACGACTTCACCGCCCGCGACGTGACCCGCGTCGGGTTTGGCTACCTGCTGCTGCGCCGCCCCGCCGGCATTCCCGGCACCAGCCTGGCGCTGCAGCGGCTGGAACGCCTGCCCGAGGGCCTCGGCCACAACCCCACCGGGCTGGGTTCGCACCTCGAGGCGTGCCTGCAGGCGCACGACTGGCAGGCCGCTCGGCCCGACGCGCTGCTGCTGCGCGCACACGTCAGCGTGGCGTCCGATGTCACCGAGGAACGCCACTTCTGGCCCGGCCAGGACGACCCCACCCTGATGACGCTGCACCAGGGCGGCGGCTTCGGCCGTCAGGTGGCCCTCGACACGGCGCTCGCCGCGCTGGTCGGCGCCTGCGACGGCGACCTGTCGCTGGGCGCGATCATCGGGGCGCTCGCGCAGCTGCTCGACGCCGAGGAACCGGCGCTGACCGCGCAGCTGCTGCCGCAGGTGCGCGGCCTGCTCGACGACGGTTTTCTGCTGCCGCCCGTCTGAGCCGTCGGCCTGCGTCGTCGGCCTGAGCCGCCCGCCTGAGCCGCCGGCCTGAGCCGCCCGCCGCTCACCCTGGCGCGCGCACCCTGTGGCGAATTCAGGAAATGCGGCTGCTGACGACCGCGGCACCCCCGGACCAGTGCGGTGGTGTGGACCGCACCGGTGCGATTTTCCTGAATTCGCCACACGGGCCGCCACAGGGGCCACCACAGGGGCCGGGGCCGGGTGTGGGTCTGGGTGCGGGTGCGGATGTGGCGGCTAGTTTTCCGGGGTCGCGCGGCTCAGCGCGAGGAACCCGCCGACACCGGCGATCGCGGCCGGCACCAGCGCCCACCCGAACAGGCCCGCGATGCCCTGCGCGGCGAACCATGCGGCCACGGGCGGCCAGCTGCTGGTGAGGGTGACCAGCGTGACCGTGCCCACGATCAGCAGCGCCAGGCTGCTCCAGAACACCAGCATTCCGGGCATCCGCCAGCGCATGTAGATCGTCGCGATCGACGCGCCGATGAAGAACACCAGCAGTTGCACCACGAAGAACGCCAGCAGGTCGACCCAGAATCCGTTTAACCCGAACCAGAGCGCG
>JBBQYN010000269.1:0-3833 GCA_038208655.1 Actinomycetales bacterium | reverse complement strand
CGTACCGATCGTGGCGGCGTTGGCGTTCGGGCCGGAGAGCTACACCGTCATTTGGCTGGCCCTGGTGACCCTGTGCAACCTCGCCGTTTTCACGCTGTTGCTGCGTCGCATCGTGCGGGCCACCGGCACCGGCCGCTACGGCGAGGCCGACGACGGCGCCATGATCGCCCGACGCTGGTACCGGGTCGCCTGGTGGTGGCTGGCCTTTCTGCTGCTGCTGGGCCCTGTCGCCCTCGGCCGCATCGACGGTGTTACCGCCCCGCTGGTGATTCTGGCCCTGCTCGGGGCGGCGGAGCGGCCCGTGCTCGCCGCGGCGCTGCTGACCGCGGCCACCTGGATCAAGGTCTGGCCCGCCGCGGTCATCGCGGCGCTGCTGGTCACCTCGGCCCAGCGGGCCCGGGTGTTCGTCGTCGCCGCCGCGACGAGCCTGGTCATCATGCTTGCCGCCATCGTGGGGAGCATCGCGCGCGGCAGCGGAGTGCACGTGCTGAGCTTCATCACCGAGCAGTCCGGGCGGGGAGTGCAGGTCGAATCGCCGCTCGCCGGGTTCTGGATGTGGCGGGCGGCGCTCGGCGACCCGGCCGTCGCGGTGTACTACGACACCGAGATTCTCACCTATCAGGTGAGTGGCCCCGGCACGGAGCTGGCCAGCGACGTCATGACACCGCTGCTCGGGCTGGTCGCCGTTGCCGTGCTGCTGCTGGGCGTGCTGGCTCACCGCCGCGGCGCGCCCATGGCCGCGCTGCTGCCCACGCTGTCCCTCGCGCTGGTTTTGGTGCTGATCCTCGTGAACAAGGTGGGGTCGCCACAGTTCATCACCTGGGTGGCCGCGCCGATTGTGCTCGGTCTGGTGCGGGCACCCCGGCGCTGGTGCCTGCCCGCTTCTCTGGCGCTGGTTCTGGCCGGATTGACGCAGCTGATCTACCCGGTCTTCTACAACGCTGTACTGGCCGCTGAGCCGGGCATGCTGATCGTGCTCACCGCGCGTAACCTGCTCGAAGTGGCGCTGCTGGCGTGGGCATTAGGGCAGATTGTTCTGCTGGTGCGCAGCGGCCACCCGGCGGGTGCCGCGGGTGACCCATCCCGCCGTGATGACCATCCGCCCGCACGCAACGATCCCGAATACAACTACCCCTGAAAACAACCATCCCTGAAAACAACCATCCCTGAAGGAGACCTCATGCTCGTGGCATTCTCAATCGCGCCCAGCGGCAACGACAACGCCGATGCATCCGTTCACGATGCCGTTGCGGCGGCCGTGCGCATCGTGCGCGAGTCCGGGCTGCCCAATCACACCGACTCCATGTTCACCACGCTGGAAGGGGAGTGGGACGAGGTGTTCGCGGTGATCAAGCAGGCCACCGAAGCCGTGGGGCGCTTCGGCTCCCGGGTCTCGCTGGTGCTCAAAGCGGATATCCGCCCCGGCTTCACCGGCGAACTCACCGGCAAGGTCGAACGCCTCGACCGCGCCCTGCTCGAGGCCGACGATACCGACGCCGCCGGTTGACCCGTACCCGACCCCTCGCCCGGTGAGACGGGGGCCGCGCGGCTAGGGTTGAAGCATGCCCCTCAACTCCGACGGGTCGGCGCTGCTGTCTCCGACCCGCATCCGTCTTGCCCTGCTCGCCCTCGCCCTGGGCGGTTTCGGCATCGGCTCCACCGAGTTCGTGGCGATGGGCCTGCTGCCCAACCTTGCCGCCGACCTGCTGCCGGGCCTGTACGCCACCGCACCGGATGCCGCCAACGCGCGGGCAGGCTGGCTCATCTCCGCCTATGCTCTCGGCGTCGTGGTCGGGGCGCCGACCATCGCTGCCGCGGCCGCGCGCTGGCCCCGCAAACAGCTGCTGCTGGTCCTGTTGACGGCCTTCACCCTGGGCACGATTGCGTCGGCCCTGCTGCCGAGCTTTGAGCTGGTGCTCGGCGCCCGGTTCCTGGCCGCGCTGCCGCACGGCGCCTACTTCGGCATCGCGTCCCTCGTGGCCGCAGACCTGATGGGACCCGGCAAACGAGCCCGCGGTATCGCACTGGTGTTGTCGGGGCTGACCATCGCCAACGTGATCGGGGTGCCCACCATCACCTGGATCGGCCAAATGGCCGGCTGGCGGGTGGCCTACCTCGTCGTGGCCGGCATCTTCGCCGCGACTTTCCTCGCCGTGGCCGTTTTCGTGCCGCACCAGGCCGGCAACCCCGACGCCACCCTGCGCAGCGAACTGCGCGCCTTCGGGCAAAGCCAGGTCTGGGTGACCCTGTCGATCGGCGCCATCGGCTTCGGCGGCCTGTTCGCGGTGTACACCTACGTGGCCCCGCTCGTGATGGAGGTCACCGGCCTCGGCGCCGGAGCGGTACCGCTCGTGCTGGTCGTCGTGGGCCTGGGTATGACCGTGGGCAACTTCGCCGGCGGTGCGCTGGCGGACTGGAGCGTGCGCCGTACCATGCTCATCGCGTTCGGCGTGCTGATCGGGTCCCTGGTGCTGCTGGCCCTGTCCGCGCAGTTCCTGGCCGGGCTGCTGGTGGGCGTCTTTCTGGTCGGGGCGGCGGCATCCGCTCTCTCGCCCACCATTCAGGCCCGGCTGATGGACGTGGCGCCGAACAGCCAGTCGCTTGCGGCGGCCCTGAACCACTCCTCGCTGAACATCGGCAACGCCCTCGGCGCGGCCCTCGGCGGCGTCGCCATCGCCGGCGGGCTCGGTTACATCGCCCCGGTCTGGATCGGCGTAGGCCTGTCCGTGATCGGGCTGCTGCTCACGTTCGTCACGTTCCGCATCGACCATAGCCGCCGTCTGCGCGGCCACGACGTGCCCTACGGCACCCAGCTGATCGATGTGGTGCGGCCCGGCCGCTAGCCGCGCCAGTCGGTCACACCCGACAGGGCGCGTTCCTGACGGAACGCGCCCTGTCGGGTACTGCGGCGATGTGGTGCTGCTGTGCTGCTAGTCGGTCTGCAGCAGAATGCCGTCATGGATGGCGCGCTTGCGCAGGGCCACCTTGGTTCCCACGTCGTAGCCGGCCAGCCGGTACTTCTCGCGAATACGCTTGAGGTAGCTCTTCGCGGTTTCTTCCGAGATGCCGAGCTGGTACGCCACTGCCTTGACCGGTTCACCGGCGCCGTAGAGCGCCATGACGCGGCGTTCCTGGGCGCTGAGGCGAGGCGAGGCGGTGTCGGCGTTGGCGGAGGAGTTCAGGGCGTAGTCCAGTTCCGCGGAGATGTAGGACTTGCCGTTGTAGGCGGCACGGATCGCGTCGACGATCATGCTGGCTTCTTCGCTCTTGACCAGGTACCCGAGGGCGCCGGCGGCGAGGGCTTCGCGCACCAGCGCAGGCTCGGAATACGTGCTCATCAGCACGGTTTTCACTCCGGTCGTCTTGAGCGTGGCGATCTTCAACGACACCGGAATGTTGTCCTTGAGGTCGAGGTCCAGCAGCACAACGTCGACCGGGAACTCGGGATGCGTGAGCAGCTCCGGCCACGTGGTCACTGCTGCGACCATTTCAATATCGTCCGCGGCTCCGCGGATCCATTCGGTTAGGGCCCCCAACAGCATGCGATGATCATCCACGAGGGCCAGGCGGATGGGTTGATGTGTGTTGGTCACTGTGTGCCTCCTATATGCATTGCACCTTATCGCACTACCGGTTCAATCTTAGGTATCCGCAGGGTTGTCGACACTGCATTCGATATCAACCCGTAAGGTTCCGTCCCGGTTGGAGTCCACGTGGGGGCCCACCGCCCGGATCGCCTGCCAGGTTTCCGGGTCGACTCGGCGTCTACTCACACCGGTGGTGCGCAGCTCAATGGGAAAGCGCACCTTTTGGTGCGTGGTCACTCCGAACAC
>JBBQYN010000268.1:0-3843 GCA_038208655.1 Actinomycetales bacterium | reverse complement strand
GACCTGCGCCTGCTCCAACCGGCGCACGCGCACCTGGTTGTGCTCGAGCCGTTCCTGGATGACCTGGCGTTCGGAGTGCCGTTCGCTCTCGCTGCGGCCGTGGGTGTCCAGGGCCGCACGGAGCACGATCACGTCGTCGGCGAGCAGCCGCGCACGCGCGTCCCGCCCGGTCGCGGCCATCTGCTGGGCCTGCCTGGCCACCTGCGCCTGCTGGCCCAGGGGTTTGAGCTGCCGGTGGATCTCCCCGGCGAGGTCGCTGAGCCGGGTGAGGTTGGTCTGCATGGCCTCGAGCTTGCGCACGGTCTTTTCCTTGCGGCGACGGTGCTTGAGAATTCCGGCGGCCTCTTCGATGAACCCGCGGCGTTCCTCGGGGCTGGCGCGCAGCACGGCATCCAGCTGGCCCTGACCGACGATCACGTGCATCTCCCGGCCGAGGCCGGAATCGCTGAGCAGCTCCTGCACGTCCAGCAGCCGGCAGGTGCGGCCGTTGATGGCGTACTCGCTGGCCCCGGTGCGAAACAGGGTGCGGGAGATGGTGACTTCGGCGTAGTCGATGGGCAGCGCGCCGTCGGAGTTATCGATGGTCAGGGTGACGGCCGCGCGTCCGAGCGGCCCGCGGGTCGAGGTCCCGGCGAAGATCACGTCGTCCATCTTGCCGCCGCGCAGCGTCTTAACACCCTGCTCCCCCATCACCCAGGCGAGGGCATCGACGACGTTGGATTTTCCCGAACCGTTCGGGCCGACGACACAGGTGACCCCCGGTTCAAACGCGAAGGTGGTGGGTTGGGCGAACGACTTGAACCCTTTCAGCGTGAGGCTTTTCAGGTGCACCGGGTTCTCCCTGTCTTGTCGCGGGCGGCACGGCGCAACGTACCGAAAGCCCGCAATAACGCTACCCGACCGAGGCAGGCTCGAAGGGAAGGCGCGGCCCGGGCGGGATCGGGCAAATGGGATTATCCTGTGCCTGATGAGCGAGACCACAGTTTTGGTGGACGAACCGACCATCCCCCGTGCCGGCGGAGGTGTCGGCTGGGACGACTTTGTCGCGCAGCACGACGTCGGGGTTGCGGTCGAGGCGCAGGCCTACGGCACAGACGAATTGGCCCTCACGGCGGAGGAGGCCCTCCCGACCTGGCTCAATCAACGTTTCGAGCCACGGCGGCTGCTCGTGGCGCGCATCGACGGGGTCATCGTAGGCCGCGCGACCCTGGAGACCCTGCCCTCGTCTGGATCTGACGTGGGGTGGCTGCTCGTGCAGGTATTGCCGCAGTGGCGGCGGCGCGGTATCGGGGCCATGCTGGCCGTCCGTCTGGAGGCTCTGGCCGCCGCGAGCGGATGCCGCACCCTCATCGTGTACGCGCCCTCCCCTCTCGGTCCGGGCCCCACGCTCGCGTCGCCGACCGGTTCCGGCGCGGTTCCCCGAGACAATTCCGAGGTGCAGTTCCTGCTGCAGCGCGGATACCGGCTGGAACAGGTGGAACGCGGCAGCCGCCTCGCCCTGCCGCTCGGGGCGGAGCTGCTGTCCAACTTCGCCGAGCAGTCCGCCGCATTCGCCGGACACGATTACATGGTCTACTGCTGGCGGGACCGCACGCCCCCCGCGTGGCGGAACGATCTGGCCCTGTTGTACACGCGTATGAGCACGGATGCCCCGGTCGCCGGGCTGGGCGAACCCGAAGACGTCTGGACGCCCGAACGTATCGTGCACGAAGAGGAGCTGCGGGCGTCGAGCCCGCGCATTATGCTGACCGCCGCCGTGCGCCACCAGCCCAGCGACCGTTTCGTGGGCTACACACAGCTGTCGGTGCCCGCCGAAACGCATCGTGCCGTCAGTCAGGAGGACACCCTTGTGCTGCACGAGAACCGCGGCCACCGCCTGGGCATGCTGCTCAAGGCCGCGAACCTGCACTACCTGCGTCGGGAGAGCCCCGGCCACCCCAGCATCATCACCTTCAACGCCGAAGAGAACCGGCACATGCTCGCGGTGAATGAGGCCCTCGGCTTCACGCCGATCGGCTACGAAGGCGCCTGGCGCAAAGACTTGGATGTGTCCCGGCGAGGCGAAACCAGCGCACCGACCGCGGGGAATCCGATGCCCCGCGAAACCTGACCCCTGAGGCCCACCCCCCGCCGGTCGAGCCTGTCGAGTCTGTCGAGATCGCCATACGACCAGCGCGAGTCAGCGGGCACAGCTCGTTGGTCGAGCTTGTCGAGGCTGTTTTCTCGCGTTGGTCAGTGGGGATCTCGACAGGCTCGATCAGCGTGTGGTTGCGAGCGCAGCTCGTTGGTCGAGCGATCCGGCCCGCCCAAGCTCGTTGGTCGAGCTTGCCGAGACCACCACACGACCAGCGCGAAATCCGTGCGTTGGTCAGTGGCGATCTCGACGAGCTCGATCAGCGCGGGGTGGCTCGGAACGGCGACCTCAGCTTCAACGGCGACTTGCTCCGCAGCCGGATCGGCGTGCGGCTCGGGTCCGCAGCTTCGGGCGGGATCAGCCAGTACGTGTCCACGCCGGCGGTGCGTTTCCGCGTGACTTTCCAGCCGTCGTTGTGCAACCGCAGGTGATCCGGGCCGCAGAACATGATGCCATCAGCCAGATCGGTCAACCCACCCTCGGCGAAGCCATCTATATGGTGCACCTCGGTCCAACTCGGCGGCCGGTTGCAGTTGAGCATCATGCAGCCACCGTCTCGAATCGCCATGGCGATGCGCTGATCCGAGGTGAACAGGCGTTGCTGCCGGCCGACGTCGAGCACGGCCCCGCCGCTGTCGGTGAGGACTTGCGTAAACGCTCCGGTGCACAGCAGCCGGTCGATGGTGCTCAGCGGAACCGCTTCGTGGGTTCCTTCGATGAAGCCGCGGAGCGGAACCAAACCCGTCGGCGGCAGAACCAGCGGGCTCGGAGCCGAAGCGGATGTCGGGGTGTCTCGTGGTGCTGCGAGGTCGGGCGGCGTGGCGGGGACGGGTTTGGGTGCCGCCTTCGCCTCCGGGTCAGGGACGCCGACCACGATCTTCAGCGACGGCTCCCGACTCGTAACCATGGTCATCGGGTCCGCCGTGGCCGCGATGCGCAGGGCCTCGATCAGGGACTCGGCGAGAATCCGATCCGTGGGGCGCGGGTCGTCCATGATGGCTTTCGCCCAGGCCCGGCCCTCCTCACTCGTGAAGCGCGGGCCACCGAGGCGGGGGCCCGCGACCTGCCGCATGAAGTCCCGGAAGACACTGCCGTTCTCCGGGTCCAGCTCGAACACACCGTGCAACATGCCGTCGGGCTTGTCCCAGACCCGCAGGTACTGGCGGGCCTTCATCGCCGCTGAACGCGACGCGATACCTTCCTGATCGATCCGGTCGCGCAGGGCCCGGGCGGCTTTGCCGGCCTGGTCGGTGTTCAGGGTGGCGGCTTCGGGAATGAACTCGGCCAGGGCCTGGCTGAGGTCGTCTTCGGTGACTCCGGGTGCTGGTTCGCCGAGGCCGCGCCTGATCGCGGTCGCAGCCGAAGTGCTCAGCACTCCGGTGGCGACGGCGTCACCGATGCCGGCGAACCACGGGGCCGGCTGGGGCGGCTCCCGGGTTGGCTCGGGCTCGGGAAGAGGCTCGGGGGCCGGTTCACCGGCAGCCTCCGCGGCCTGCCGCGCGGCCTCCAGCTCGGCCAGCTGCCGGGCACGCTCCTCCTCCAGTTGCTGGGCCCGGCGTTCGGCGTCGGCCTGGCGTTGGCGGGCGGCATCCGCTTCGAAGATCATCATGCCGGCTTCGATGAGGGTGCGGGCCTCGATTCGTGAGGTGCCGCCTCCGCCGCTGAGGTCTTGGAGCATGGCTTCGGCGTTGGTGTAGCCCTTGCGGCGG
>JBBQYN010000267.1:0-3863 GCA_038208655.1 Actinomycetales bacterium | reverse complement strand
CCGCGCGCGGCGAAGTGCGCCTGATCAGCCTCGGAGACTACGTACTCAACGGCGGAGAGGTCGCCGTGATGGCCATGATCGAGGCCGTGGGCCGGCTGATTCCCGGAGTCGTCGGCAACCCGGAAAGCCTGGTGGAAGAGTCCCACGAGGGTGGGCTGCTGGAATACCCCAGCTACACCAAGCCGTCCACGTGGCGAGGCCTGGAGGTGCCGCCCGTGCTGCTCAGCGGACACCACGGCGCCATCAGCGCCTGGCGCTACGAACAGCAGGTGGAACGCACCCGCCGGGTGCGCCCCGACCTTCTGCCCGACCTGCTGCCCGATGCCCCGGCCTGACGGCATCGCGGGCCGTTCGGAGTGCGCCGCCAGCGAACTTTGAGGATTCACGCAGCCGGCGCGCATAGTCTGATGTCGTGATCATCCGTCGTGCCTTCTATCACTGGCAGTTCATCGCCGCAGCCGTGCTGCCGCTCTGGCTGCTGGTGGGTTCCGCCATTTTCGGCTCCGGCGGATGGGCGGTGATCGGAGTGTTCTTCGGCGCGGTGATCCTCGGACTGGGCCTGCTCGTCGTGGCCCTGGTCATCTTCGCCCGTAAGGACGTGCGCGAGACCCGCACCGTGTCTTGGGCCGACGTGGGCGTGCTCGGTCTTTGGCACCTGCTGATCATCAGCATCGGCTTCTCCAACAACGCCTCCGGCTGGGTGTCCCTGCTCGTGGTGCTGGTGGGCGTGGGGGCCTTCTGGTTCGCCCTCTGGGAACTGGTCACGGCGGCCCGTGCCCGCATGCGCGCCATGATCGACCTGATCGACCAGACCGCGCGCACCCCGGGATCCGGCGCGCCCCGCCCGTCGATGTCGCCGAACGGCACCTCGCCCCACACGGCCTCGCCCAACACAGCCTCACCCGGCGCGTCGCAGACCCGCATTCCGAATCCCTTCAGCTCGCGCGCCGACCCGGAGATCATCGTGATCAAGGAAAAGCCCTCCGAGCAGTAGCCGACGTGTTGGGGCTGCGGCTGGGTCATCCGCTTTGCGACTCGGCGACGTTCGTGACAGAATAGGCGTTTGTGTCGCGGCATGCCTCTGCCACAGGGGAGCTGCCATCAGCGATGCTGATAACCACTCCTTTTATTCGTAGCCGACCTGTGGCGGGTACAGAGAGCGAAGACTCATGCATATTCTCGACCAGGTGGATGCACCGTCCCTCAAGACGAACATCCCCGACTTCCGTGCCGGCGACACCGTGAAGGTGCACGTCAACATCGTTGAAGGTACCCGCTCTCGTATCCAGGTCTACCAGGGCGTCGTCATCGGCCGTTCCGGCGAAGGCGTGCGCGAGACCTTCTGCGTGCGCAAGGTCAGCTTCCAGCGCGGCGTCGAGCGTACCTTCCCGGTGCACTCGCCCGTCATCGACCACATCGAAATCGTGACCCGCGGCGACGTGCGCCGCGCAAAGCTGTACTACCTGCGCGACCTGCGCGGCAAGAAGGCCAAGATCAAGGAAAAGCGCTAACCCGCATCCCCCTGATCTGCAGGTTTTCCCTGTAGAACGCCGATTTGCGGGCCCGCCTCACAGGCGACTCGCAGTCGGTTCGGATTCTCACCTGAGCTCCGCATCCCGTATATTGGGTGCGGAGCTCAGGCGGTTTAATGACAGAAAACATGCTGACCTCGCGATCCGATCGCCGGGAATCAGACAAGACCTCGAGTAAGAAGCGCAGCGTCTTACTCTTTCTTCGAGACCTCTTAATCATTTTCGTGGTGGCGCTGCTCATCTCCTTTCTGATCAAGACGTTCCTCATTCGATCCTTCTACATTCCGTCGGGGTCCATGCAGGAGACGCTGCAGGTAGACGACCGCATCATCGTCAACCAGTTGGTGCCTGCTCTGATGCCCATCCAGCACGGCGACGTGGTGGTGTTCACCGATCCGGGCGGCTGGCTGCCGCCGCAGGCATCCGTCGAGCAGAACCCGCTCGTGGCCAGCCTGGACTGGGTCGCATCGCTCGTGGGGCTGTCCGCCCCCGACAGCAACGACCATCTCGTGAAGCGGGTCATCGGCATGCCCGGCGACCACGTGGTGTGCTGCAACGCGCTCGGCCAGCTGAGCGTAAACGACATCGCCATCTCAGAGGAGTACCTCGCACCGTCGGGGCAGACCCGGGTCTCGCAGGATGACTTCGACATCGTCGTGCCCGCCGACTCGCTGTGGGTGCTCGGCGATAACCGCTACAACTCCAAAGACTCCCGCTACAACGGCGAAACCCCCGGTGAAGGGTATGTGCCCATCGAGAACGTAGTGGGACGGGCCATGGTGGTGAGCTGGCCGCTGGCCCACCTGAGCTGGCTCGACAACTACTCCGAGGCCTTCCGGGGCGTGTTCGAGGCCAACCCGGGATCCGACGCCGAACGCTCCGACACGCCCACCGATTCCGGCACCGGCACCGGCACCGGCACTGGCACCGGCACTGGCACCGTCGCCGACACCACCAGCGACGTCGACTAGGTGGCCGTCTCCGACCCCACCCTCGATGTGGAACAGGCCATGTTCGCCGCCGGCACCACCTGCGTCATCGGCTGCGACGAGGTGGGCCGCGGCGCCCTCGCCGGCCCGGTAGCCGTGGGACTGGCCGCCATCACCGCGTCGGTCGCACCCCTGCCCGCCGGGCTGCGCGATTCCAAGATGCTCAGCGAACCCCGCCGGGAACTGCTCGCCCCGATCGCCGCAGACTGGGCGGTGCAGTCCGCCGTGGGACTGGCCTCCGCCGATGAAATCGATGAACTGGGCATCATGGTCTGCCTCGGCCTGGCCGGAAAACGCGCCCTCGCCGAGCTGCACGCCCGCGGCATCGACGTGCTCGGCAGCGTCGTGCTTTTGGACGGCAGCGACGACTGGCTCAGCCGCGCCCTGGCCACCCCGCTGAGCGTGGTGACCCGGGTGAAAGCCGACCGGGACTGCGGGTCCGTCGCCGCGGCATCCGTCATCGCGAAGGTGCACCGTGACGCCCTCATGATCGCCTATGACACACTCACCCCCGGGTACAACTGGGCCGGCAACAAGGGGTATGGCAGTGCGGCCCATATGAGCGCCATCGCCAGCCTCGGCCCCAGCCCCCTGCACCGAAAGACGTGGCTCAAAAATTCAGCAGAGAACACGGCGTAAGATTGAGCCACCATGGAAGAAGACGAGTTTGAGGACTACGACCGCGAGGTCGAGTTGGCCCTGTACCGCGAGTACCGCGACGTAGTCGGGCAGTTCCAATACGTCGTCGAAACCGAGCGGCGCTTCTATCTGGCCAACGAGGTCGAGCTCGTGCGCCGCGACACCGAGCACGACTTCTACTTCGAACTCACCATGAAAGACGTCTGGGTTTGGGACGTCTACCGCTCCGACCGCTTCGTGAAATCCGTGCGCGTGCTCACCTTCAAAGACGTCAACGTGGAAGAACTCGCCTCCAAGGACTTCGAGCTGCCCAAGGAACTCGCCCTCGACGAATAGGCCCGAGCAGGGTGACCCACAATGCCGTGAGGCATCGTAAACCCACCCGATAGGCTGGCGCTACTCCCAAAAACCAACGACGGTGTAGGAAAGTAGCGCAGTGAATCAAAATCAGGCAGCGGATCGAGCCCGGCAACTCTGGATTGAACGGGAGACCTTGGCGGAAGCCATGATCCCCCTGATCGGCAGGCTCTACCGCACGGACAACGTGGTCACCAGCGTCTACGGACGCAGCCTGATCAACAAATCCGTCGTGGGATTGCTCAAGGCACACCGTTTCGCCCGGCACATCGCCGACGTGGAACTTCCCCTCGAAGAGACCCTGCCCATACTGCAGGCCCTTACCACCCTCAACCTCGGCGCGGCC
>JBBQYN010000266.1:0-3876 GCA_038208655.1 Actinomycetales bacterium | reverse complement strand
GGTCTCCCGTGCGCCCGTCCGCATCCGTCACGCTGTCATCATCGACCCGATCCGAACGGATGCCTACCCCCCGGCCGACGGCTACGCCGACGCCGGTAGCGCCCGGCCCGCCGCGAAGGTTTCGCTGAAGCGCTCGAGCAGCGCCGGGTCCCCGGCGAGCACCGTGAGCGTGGATGTCACCGGCAGCGAGCAGGTCGGCGGTCAGGGAGTCGGGCGTGGGCAGGTCGCCGGGTGCGGGTTCGCCCAGGCTGCGCAGGCCCCAGCGGGCCAGGCCCAGGATCACCGGTTCGAGGTCGCGGCCGTGCTCGGTGAGGGCGGAGGCCAGCCCGTGCGCCAGCGGCAGCCGGCGGATGACGTCGGCGTGCTGCAGTTCCTTGAGCCGGTCGCTGAGAATGTTCGTGGGGATGCGCGGCAGGTTCTGTCAGATAGAGGTTCTCGTCGGTGAACAGCGGGTTGATGTGCCAGCCGAGCCCCGCGCAGAACGTTTTTGCCCGCTCCAGGTCGCTCGTGGCAAGCACGCTGTCACGGGCCGTCGATGGCCTTGCTAGGTTGGAAAGTATTGACCCGGCGCCCGTCCGGGGCAACGATGGGCAGGATTTCGCCGTGACCCGGGCGCGAGACACCGAGGAGGTCCCCCGTGGGCAAAGACACCACATCCGACCGGCCGACAAGCGACAAAATCGGCCGCAAGGAGTACGAGGCGGAACTGGCTCGCCTGCAGGGCGAGTTGGTGTCGCTGCAGGAATGGGTGAAGCACACCGGCGCGAAGATCTGCATCGTCTTCGAGGGCCGCGACACGGCGGGCAAGGGCGGCACGATCAAACGCATCGTCGGGCGGGTGAGCCCCCGGGTGTTCCGGGTCGTGGCCCTGCCCGCGCCCACGGAGCGCGAGAAGTCGCAGATGTACTTTCAGCGTTACCTGCAGCATTTTCCGGCCGCCGGTGAGGTGGTGATCTTCGACCGCAGTTGGTACAACCGTGCCGGGGTCGAACGCGTGATAGGGTTCTGCACCCCCGACGAGACCGACGCTTTTCTGCGGATGACGCCGCTCGTCGAAAAAGCCATGGTCGACTCCGGAATCATCCTGATCAAATACTGGCTGGAAGTCAGTGCGGAGGAGCAGAAGCGGCGCCTCGAGAACCGAATGAACGACCCGCGCAAGACGTGGAAGCTGTCAGCGATGGACCTGGAGAGCTACGGCCGCTGGTTCGACTACGCGCGGGCGCGGGACGACATGTTCCAGGCCACCGACAGCGGCGAGGCACCCTGGTACGTCGCCCACACCGACAACAAGAAACGCGGCCGGCTGAACATCATCACGCACCTGCTCAGCCAGGTGCCGTACGAGCACATCGAGCCGCACGACGTGGAACTTCCGGACCGCCAGGAGATCGGTGACTACGAGGAACCCACGCTGACCGTGCGGAACATTCCGACTCCGTTCTAGGGCACTGGGAGCCCCCCTTTCGCGAGACGACGTGAATCGCCCCTTGTGCCCGCTTTTTTGGGGCGATTCACGTCGTCTCGCGGGGGTTAGCAGAGGGTCAGAGAGTCGCCCACGGCCACCAGACCGGGGCGGGTCACCTCGGCGTACACGCCGAACATGATCTCCGTGCCCTCCCGCCGGTAACCGGCCAGGGCCTTCAGTAACGGGGTGCCGCGCTGGCCCGTGTCGGGGTCGCTGTCGATGACCGCGCAGCGCGGTACGCCGCCGGTCACGCGCAGCCGCGCTTCTCCGAGCGCGATCTCGCGGCCGATCCAGGAGTCTTCGACGTCGGCATCCGCTGCACCCGTGTCGACGGTGAAGGTCGACCGAAAGCGTCGCGGGTCGACGCTGCCGCCCACGGTTTCTTCGAGGCGGCGGAGCGCGCTCGTGGTGCTCAGCGTGACGGCGGCGCCGTAGACGACCGCTCCGGGCGAGGTGGTGCGGGCCAGGGCGACGTTGCCCGGGAAAAAGCGGGTCAGCAGCGGTGTCCACGGCCCGGTGACGACCTGCATCGATGCGTCGCGGCCCCAATAGTCAACGTGCACGATGCCCGGCGCGGGTTGCGGCGTCGCAGCCACCCGCTGCCCGTCGACGGTGAGGGTGAGCACCCCGTCGGCGACGTGGGCGTCGCAGCGCAGCAGGGACGGATGCTCGACGGTGCGCAGCACCTGCCTCCTGTCGAGGTCGATGACCGCGAAGTCACGGTCCCCCTCGGGTCCGCCGGGGCTGAGCACGACGTGGGGCTGGGGCTCGTGGTGGCCGCCCTTGAGGGCGCTCACCCCGATCTGGTGAATGTGCATGCCCGCCCTTACTCGGCGGCCGGGCGCTGCCGGTTGCGTTTGGTGACCGAGCGTTGCTGCTTGGCGGCGAGGTGTCGCCGGCCCGAGCCGCGCGTCGGTTTGGTGGCGCGGCGGCGCGGACCGTCGGGGGCCAGGCCGGCCTCCACGAGTTCGCCGAGCTTGCGCAGCGCAATCTCGCGGTTGCGCAGCTGGGAGCGCTGCTCGGACGCGGCGACGGTGAGCACCCCCGCGACGAGGCGACGGTCGAGCCGGGTGAGCAGCAGCATCCGCTGGTCGTCGCTGAGCACGGCGGAGTCGGTGACGTTCCAGAACAGTTCGACGCGGCTGTCGGAGGTGTTCACGTGCTGACCGCCCGGGCCCGATGACCGCGAGAAGCGCCAGCCGAGCTCTGAAGCCGGAATCGTGAGCGCGGGCGATACCTCCAGGTCCATGACCTAAGCGTCGCATAATTTGGCCCGGCTGGGCACGTCGTGTGTTCGGGCCGTCGCCCATTGAGGTGGGTGACAACGGCACCGAAGTGCGCGTATCTTAAACGTCAGATTGTGTGTGTTCGCAGCTGCCGAGAGGTGTGGTTTGGGTGAGTGTGCTCAGCGAAGTCTTGATTGTGCTGGCGACGATGGGCGTGGCATCCGTTCTGACGGTTGTTCTCGTGGTGCGCATGACGTTTCGGCGGGTGCGCCGCAGCACGGCGCTGTCGGCGACGGTGCTGCGCACCCGGGCCCGGCTCAGCGCAGGCCCGCAGCACAAGGTGCTGCAGTTGCGCGTGCGACTCGACGACGCCCTGGCCAGTGCGCAGGCCGCCGTCGACGTGGCGGCGCGCACCGACGGGCCACGCGGCGAGCTGCCCCAGCTGCTACGCCGCATCCACAAGGAGGGTGTCGCGTTGCAGTCTCAGCTACGGATGCTGGAAACTGAGCGTGATGCGGCCACCCTGGCTGCCGGCATCCCGGTGGCGACCCGTCGCGTCGACGAGGTGATCGGCATGGTGCGCCGGCTGCGATCCGCGGTCGCCGACGGGCTCGGGCACCTCAGCGACGACACCCTTCTCGCCCTGCGCGGCGCCGTGGACCGTGAGGTCATCGCGCTGAACGCCGGTGTGCAGGAGCTGCGCACGCTCACCGGGTACGACGATCCACGCCTGAACACCTCCATGGACCACCTTCACAGAGGGAAGAAATCATGAGCCTCACCTCCCGACTGCGCATCGTCTTTCGGAGCAAGACCTCACGCGTACTGAGCCGTTTCGAAGACCCCGGCGAAGCCCTCGACGACAGCTATGAGCAGCAGCTCGCCCTGCTGCAGCAGGTTCGTCAGGGGTTGGCCGAGGTCGCGACGGCCAAGAAGCGCTTGGAACTGCAGGGCCAGGACATGGGAGTGCGCTACCAGAAGCTGGCCGACCAGGCCCAGGAGGCGCTCACCCAGGGCCGGGAAGACCTCGCGCGCACTGCCCTGGAACGCCGTTCCCTGCTCGAGGGGCAGGTGTCAGCGCTGCGCGACCAGTACGCGGCACTCGGGCAGCAGCAAACGCAACTGCACGACAATGAGCGCCGTCTGGCGGAACGCGTCGCCGCGTTCCGCACCGAAAAAGAG
>JBBQYN010000265.1:0-3879 GCA_038208655.1 Actinomycetales bacterium | reverse complement strand
GTGCTCAGGGGAACCGCTTCGTGGGTTCCTTCAATGAACCCACTGAATGGAACCAAACTCGTCGGCGGAAGAATGAGCCGGCTGGAGCTGGAGCTGGAGCTGGTCACGGAGGCTGCTTCGGTCGGCTCGGCTCCGGCCTCGGCCTGTGGAGCGGGTGCGGAAGGCTCCGGCCGGGGAGCGGGAGTGTGAGTCGGCGCTGCGGGCTCGTCCGGGACGCCGACCACGATCTTCAGGGACGGCTCGCGACTCGTAACCATGGTCATCGGGTCGGCCGTCGACGCGATGCGCAGTGCCTCGATCAGGGACTCAGCGAGAATACGATCAGTGGGACGCGGGTCGTCCATCAGGGCCTTCGCCCAGGCGCGACCTTCCGCGCTCGTGAAGCGCGGCCCACCGAGGCGGGGCCCGGCTACCTGCCGCATGAAGTCCCGGAACATGCTGCCGTTCTCCGGGTCCAGCTCGAAAACGCCGTGCAGCATGCCGTCGGGCTTGTCCCAGACCCGGAGGTACTGCCGGGCTTTCATCGCCGCAGACCGGGAGGCGATGCCGTCCTGGTCGATCCGCTCACGCAGCGCTCGGGCTGCCTTGCTGGCCTGGTCGGTGTTGAGGGTGGCGGCTTCGGGGATGAAGCCGGCCAGGGCCTGGCTGAGGTCCTCGTCGGTGACGCCGGGTGCCGGTTCGCCGAGGCCGCGACGGATTGCGGTGGCGGCGGGGGTACTGAGCACGCCGGTGGCGACGGCGTCGCCGATGCAGGCGAACCACGGAGCGGGCGCGGGCGGCTCCGGGGTCGGTTCGGGCTCGGGAAGAGGCTGCGGTTCGGGTTCGGGTTCGCCGGCCGCTTCCGCGGCCTGCCGCGCGGCTTCCAACTCGGCCCGCTGCCGGGCACGCTCCTCCTCCAGCTCCTGACCACGACGTTCGGCGTCGGCCTGGCGTCGACGGGCGGCATCCGCTTCAAAGACCATGGTGCCGGACTCGATCAGGGTACGGGCCTCGACTCTCGAGGTACCGCCACCGCCGCTGAGGTCTTGCAGCATGGCTTCCGCGTTGGTGTAGCCCTTACGGCGGGCGAGGCCGTCACGGCCGGCCGTGAATCGGGACCGGCGTTCGATGTTTGCCGCCGACACCGCGAGGCACGTGGTGAGGCGGCGGTGCACGAGACTGAGCGCGCGGAAGGCGGCCTCGGAGTCGTCATCGGGCAGCCCCGCGAACACGGCCGGGGTGAGCGGGAACCGGTCAAGAACACCGGTTAATTCGTTGAATACACCGTCGATGGTGGTCATGAAAAAAGTCAACCAGCATCCACTGACATTGACGTTGCGGGGCCACAGGGCCGGGCGTCGATCGAGGCTCGATCAGCGGGGCGCACGTCGAGCGAACCAGCTCGCCCCGGCAGCGACAGCCGCAGTGAGGAAGAAGGCGTACATGGCCACGATCTGAGCGGTGTTGGAGGCGAAGAAGTAGTGAGCGTAGAAGTACGCAAGGGTGAGAATTGCGAAGGCCAGCATCCACGGCATGCCGGCCACGAGCACGGCTACGCCGTCACCGATCCAGGTGATCACGCCCAGCCTGTTGAGCTGCTCCGCCATGCCCACGAGCACCGAGAAGAAGATGAGCGTGCTCCAGGCGGACGAGTTCTTGGCCATGTCCTGCCAGGTCAGCACCCCGGTCACCAGCAGAATCGCCACACCCACGACGGCCGCAGTGGTCGCGGTGATCCCGAGCGTGCCGCCGAAGATCCACAGCACGAGCAGAAGCACGAAGGTGACCGACAGGCGGACATGCGCCCCATCAGCGCCAGCTCGCTGCGCGCGTACGCCGGAGCCTCCGGGGTCTTCGTGATCGTCGGCGCATAGATTTTGCTCATCACCCAGGGCATGGCGATAAGGCTAAGCACCCCGGGAACCAGAGCCGCAAGAGCCCAGTTGCCCACGTCACGTCGATCCCCTGATCGATGGCGGCCTGCTGCGCGATCGGGTTGCCGGCCATGGCCGTCCTGAACATGGCGCCTGTCACGGCGTTCACCTGCAACGAGGTGAACGACAGGTAGGCTCCGAGCTTGCGACGCGTCCGAATCCGGAGTGGACCCCTGCACCCGGCTCAGCGACGCGATGATCGGGTAGATCACGCGGCCGTTCCGATTGGTGTTGGACGGCGTCGCCGGGGCGAGCACCAGGTCGGTCAGGGGCGGGCGAAACGGGCTTGACCGGTGACTCGATGCTCACAGTGTCCTCAGGGATGGCGGGCGGTGACGTGGCGCTCAGGCGACCTTTCAGGAACGGAAGTTGCTTCTACCGGCGCGCGTCGACGGCACCCCCGTCCCGACCGGCGCCGCTGACCGCGCCATCACACCGTCACGATGCGGAAGCTGCTCGCATCCGGCTATCCCAACCGCCGGAGGAAGGGCGCCATGGCCGGACAGGAGAACGATCTCTACCGTCCGAGCGACCGCGCACTGCTCAAGGGCGCGATCCGCCAGCTGACGGCGCAGACCGGCATCAGTGTGATCTTCGCCGGGATGGTGACTCGCACCGAACTGACCATCACCGAGTTCGTGGGCGTGCGCATCGAGGGGCTGCGCACCATGGTGGCCCTGCCGGTGCTGCTCAACGGCAACGCCCGCAGCATTCTCCACGCCGTTACCCGAGACCGCAGCTCCATCGGCGACAGCATCATCGACGACCTCACCCGTGGGGCCGCGCACGTCGCGCGGGAACTGCTCATCCGCGACGAGGTCGACCACCGGGTCGCCATTCTGCGAGTCGTGCAGAGCGAATCAGCCCAGCCGCTCGACCGCGACCTCATCGAAGTGGTGCGCCTGGCCCACGCGGAACTGCTGTCGGTGGCGTCCACGACCACGGACCCCGACCTAGCCGAACGTATTCTGGCGGTCTCGAAACGGCTGCTCGGACAGGAACCTGCCAAAACGGATGCTCCGCGTCTTATTCGCCGCGAGACCGACGTGCTCGCCCAGGTGGCCCTCGGCTGCTCCTACGCCGAGGTCGGCGCACGTTTGGACCTCAAGCCGGTCACCGTGAAGAGCTACATGCAGGCGATCATGGCCAAACTGCACACGCACAGCCGGTCCGAGGCCGTGCTCGTGGCGCGCCGGTTTCACCTGCTGCCCTGAGCATCCGTTCGCCGACGGTACCGGTTCGGCGCGCCCACCCGGATGACCTCAACACCTCCTTTGGGAGGTGGTGGCGGGTACGGCGGCGCTGCCACGATGGCTTTTCGTCGGGGCGGCAGCGTCTGGGGATGTCAAGGGAGATATCGCATGCTCGAAAGCACCGCAGTCCGGGAAGCCCCGGCACCCCAACGTAAAACGTCGATGGCACGCGTGGCCGTGGCAAGTTCCATGGGCAGCAGCATCGAGTTCTATGACTTTCTGATCTATGGCACCGCGGCTGCCCTGGTTTTTCCGCAGGTCTTCTTTCCCGCCCGGTGGGCGCGGTCATCTTCGGGCACTTCGGTGACCGGCTCGGCCGCAAGAAGACCCTGGTCAGCACGCTGCTGATCATGGGCGTGGCCACAGTGATGATCGGGCTGCTGCCCGACACCAGCGTGATCGGCGTGATCGGCGTGGCCGCACCCATCATCCTCGTGTTGCTGCGTTTTCTGCAGGGCTTCGCCGTGGGCGGAGAAGGGGCCGGTGCCGCGCTGTTGGCCGCCGAGTACGCACCCTCGAAGCGTCGCGGCCTCTACGCCGCTTTCCCCCAGCTGGGCCCGTCCATCGGATTCGCCCTCGCCAGCGGCACGTTCCTGATCATCAACCTGTCGCTCGGCGACACCTCTGACGCGTTCCTCACTTACGGCTGGCGCATCCCGTTCATCCTCAGCGCCGTGCTCGTGATCATCGGGCTGTACATTCGTCTCAAGATC
>JBBQYN010000264.1:0-3893 GCA_038208655.1 Actinomycetales bacterium | reverse complement strand
CGCGCTGGGGTCGACCTGGAAGCGCTGCACCACCCACGGGTACAGGGACCCGATCAGCAGGCTGCTGATGATCAGCAGCGCGGTGCCAATGACCGGCAGGCGCCAGCGGCCGATGATCGCGGTGACGATGAAGAGGATCGCGACGACGGCGGCGATGCCGGCAAGGATCGCCCGGCCGGGGATGGTCGCGTTGACCTCGGTGTACGCGGCGCCGGTGATGATGTCGCCGGTGGCCGTCAAGGTGGAGTACTGGTCGAACCAGATGCTCACGGCCTGCAGCAGCAGGTAGATGCTCGCCGTCACGGCGATCTGAACCCGGGCGGCCTTGCTCAGCAGGACCTCACGGCCGCTGAGCCGGATGGACCCGTACAGGTAGCTGGTGGCCAGCGCGACGAGCGCGGAGATCAGCACCGCAGCAGAGGCGAACCCGAGCACCGACTGGTAGAACGGCAGATCGAAGAGGTAGAACGCGATGTCGAAGCCGAACTGCGGGTCGGTGGTGCCGACCGGGGTGCGGTTGAGCCACATCAGGATCATCTGCCACTGCGTGGCGGCGGCGACACCGGCGAACAGTCCCAGCAAGGCCGGGATACCGTACATCGCAAGCCGGCGCAGCGGTTCAATGACCTCCTGGTAACGGTCCAGCTGCGAGTTCAGCTTCGCGTAGACCGGGCGCATGCGGTAGGCGATCTGGATGCTCACAAAAACGGGCACCGCCATGGCGACGAACCCGATCAGGAACAGCACCACGCTGGCGATCCACTGCGTGGTCAGAACGTTGAGAAATCCGAGTTGGGCAAACCACAAAACATCCGTATACAGCCCGGCGAAGATAAAGAACAAGATCACCAGCCCTACGATGATCGCTGCCGTAATGGCTAGCGGGGCTCGACTCCGGGTAGGAGCGCTTGACGAAGATGAAGTCACGAATTGGCCTCTTGCTCTCAGTGGTCGGGGTACCCACCATCTTAGACAAAACGTGCTGAAAGCATTAATGCAGGCTTGTAGACCGCCCCCGATTCGCTGGGAGAACACCCCAGAGCGGGTGATCTGCCCGCGCTGCTGGCGCGGATCGACTAGCCGGCAGGGCAGGCCGGCAGGGCGTCCGTGCTGGCGCCGGTGCGCACGGCCTCGAGCGCGGTCAGGGCATCGTCCAGGGTGCCGATGGCGAAGACGGTCAGCCCGTCGGGGACGTTCCCGGTGACCTCGTCGCAGTTGTCGGCCGGTGCCAGGAACCAGTCCGCTCCAGCTTCGTCGGCCGCGACGAGTTTCTGCTGAATACCGCCGATCGGGCCCACGGTTCCGGCCCGGTTGATGGTGCCGGTGCCGGCGACGTGTTCGCCGTTCTGCAGGGACCCGGGGGTCAGCTTGTCGATGATGCCGAGCGCGAACATCAGTCCGGCGCTCGGACCTCCGACGCGGTCCAGTTGGATCTGCACCTCGAAGGGGAACTCGTATTCGGTACTCACGTTGATTCCGACGACGGCCGCGCCGCCCAGGTCACGCGGGGTCACGTCGACCGTGGCATTCTTCCCGTCGCGCAGAATCTCGATGGACGCGTCGCGGGAGGTGCCGTTAGCCTGCAGGGCGTTCCGCAGGTCGGTGATATCCGTGACGGCGTCGCCGTTCACCCCCACGACCTCGTCACCGGCGTCGATGAGGCCGTCGGCCGGTGAGTCATCGGCCAGCGACACCACCGAGACGGTGGTCGGGTAGTCGTAGCCGAGGTGCGTGAGAGCGGCGGCGACGGAGTCCCTTTGGGAGTTGACCATCGCCGTCTCATTCTGGGCTTCCCGCTGCTCGGTGCTGACATCGGCCGGGTAGACCTGATCCAGGGGCAGCACCGCTTCGCTCGGGTTGAGCCAGGCCGAGGCCACCGCCAGCCAACTCGGCCTGTTTTCACGGTTCCCGACCATCGAGACGGTCAGCAGGTCCAGCCGCCCCTCGGTCGGATACACCGTCTGGTCGGGGATGGTGATCAGGGGCAGATCCTCGGCCTCACCCGAATCGGACACGCCGGGCACGCTGCCGAGGGTGTCGAAGACCGGGCCGGGCTTCTCGATCACATATGGAGAGGGCATCAGGCCCAGGATGATGCCTCCGGCCAGTGCCACTGCGAGCACCGTCCAGCCGGCCTTGCCACCACGACGAGAACGACGGGGCGCCGCCGAGAGGTCATCCGTGAAGAGAGCCACAGCTCTCCTTTCTGTCGTGCGAGGTGTGATCGGCACGAGTTGTGCGTGGTGCGCGGTGTGCTGGGGCCTGTCCGGGCCGGCGTTGTTCGCGACGGGCGGACAGCGAAGCTCTTCAGCCTAAGACATTCTCATGCCACGGCGGGATTCTCCGACTAGCGTAGAAGGACGCAACTGAGAGGTGCCTGAAGTGGCTGACGACTCCCGACCCGATGAGGGTCACAATCCTGAAGACGAATTCCGGGACATGCTGCGCGACATCCTGTCCGGAAAATCATCGCTTGACCCGAGCCAGCTGGCCGGTGTCGCCGGCTTGCCCAACGATCCGGCCAGCGTGGCAGCCCTGATGAGCCAGCTGCAGGGCGCCATGCAGGGCGCAGCCGCCGGCGGCGGCATCAACTGGGACATCGCCCGCACGACCGGGCAGGAGCGCGCCGCGACCGGGCAGCTCACCGCCACCAGCGCGGAGAAGGCCCAGCTCGATCAGGCCTTCCACATCGCCGCGTTGTGGCTGGACGATGTCACCTCCGTCGCCGAACTCACCCAGGCGCCCCGCTTGATGACCCGCAAGGAATGGGTCACCGCGACCATGCCGCTGTGGACGCAGTTGGCCGAACCGGTCGCGACGAGCATTTCCGCCTCGCTGACCCGAGTGCTGACCGAACAGGCCCCGGAAGAGCTGCAGGGCATGATCGCCAACGCGAGCCAGATCGTGCAGAGCATCGGCGGCACCCTGTTCGCGATGCAGCTCGGCCAGGTCGTCGGCCAGCTGGCCAGCGAGGTCGTCTCCGGCGGCGACGTGGGCATCCCCCTGCTCGACGACAGCCAGGCGGCCCTGCTGCCGCAGAACGTGGCCGACTTCGGCGAGGGACTCGACGTGCCCACTGACCAGGTGCAGATCTACCTGGCCGTGCGCGAGCTCGCCCACGCCAGACTGTTTCGGCACTCCCGATGGCTGCGCCTGCACCTGATCAGCTCCATCACCGACTTCGCCCACGGCATCACCGTGGACACGGAACGGCTGGAAGAGCTCGCGTCGAGTTTCGACCCGTCCAACCCTGAGGAGTTGCGCGAGGCGATGGCCAACGGTTCTCTGATCCCGCCGAAGTCTGAGGCGCAACTCGCGGCGCTGGCCCGGTTGGAGACCATCCTCGCGCTCATCGAAGGCTGGGTCGACGTGGTCACCATCGAAGCGACCAGCCGGCTACCCAAGGCCGACGCGATCAGCGAGACCGTCAAACGCCGCCGCGCGTCCGGCGGCCCGGCGGAGTCCGCGTTCGCGACCCTGGTCGGTTTGGAGCTGCGGCCCCGCCGGCTGCGCGAAGCCGCTGCGATGTGGCAGGCCGTGACGGATGCCGTGGGCAATGAGGCCAGGGACGCTCTCTGGGCGCACCCCGACATCCTGCCCGGCACCGACGATCTCGACGACCCGCAGGCGCTGGTATCCCGACTCACCGCGGCGCAGTCGGGGGTCACCCCCGAGCTCGACGACGTGGATCAGGCACTGGAAGACCTGCTGCGCGACGACGGCACGGAACGCCCCACCGAAAGCTGACCCGCGGCACCGCACACACAACACGGTAAGCACAACACGGTTCGTACAACACCAAAGACATCGCAGCGCCGGCTGCGGTGTCTTTTGTGTTGCCCGCACCTGCGTTCTGTTGCCCGCAACTGCGCGCAACCCGGTCGCAACCTGTG
>JBBQYN010000263.1:0-3905 GCA_038208655.1 Actinomycetales bacterium | reverse complement strand
CCCCGGCGACACCTGCACCTATGTACGTGAGAAGATACCCCCTAGGGTATAGTTTGAAGTCAAACGTTTCACCCAACCACTGGAGATTCTCAATGTGCCGTGCCGTGACCTGCAAAGTATGCCAAAAGACGACCTGGGCCGGCTGCGGCCAGCACGTTGACCAGGTGATGCGCGGTGTGCCGCGGAATGAACGCTGTGCCGGTGGCCACGTGAAGGAAAAGCCCGAAGGATCGTTCTGGTCCCGCCTCTTCGGACGCTGACTCCGGCGCCGGCGTTCAGGGGGTGCCGAGGCGGCTCAAGCCCTCGACCAACGAGCTGGGTCGCGGTGATCGCGCAACCCTGCGGTGATCGAGCCTGCCGAGATCCCCACTGACCAACGCGACGACAACCGCCCCATCAGGATCAGACGAACGGATATGCGTCCCTGCACGGTTTGAGCGCAGCTTTACTCGATAGGGTTGACCAAATTGAAATTGGAGGCGTTGAGCACCAGGTGTACCACTTAGCGAGTTTTCTCGAGTCTGATCCAGACCCCGCACTAAGCAAGATTGTCCGCGAGTCCCCCGTGCCAGAGCGCACCGGGTTGAACCGCACCGGCGTTCCGAGGAATGTGGTCGGCCGATGATCGCCGAGCTGCTCTCCCTCCTGCTGGGAATCGTCGTGATCCTCGTGATCATCGCGGCAAACGGCTACTTCGTTGCCCAGGAGTTCGCCTACATGTCGGTGGACCGCGTGAAGCTCAGCGCTCAGGCGGAGGCCGGGGACATCTCGGCCAAGCGTGCGCTCGGAGTCACCCGCCGCACCTCATTCATGCTGTCCGGCGCGCAGCTGGGCATCACCGTCACGGGACTCTTGGTGGGATTTGTCGCCGAACCGATGGTCGGCGATTCGCTCGGACTGCTGCTGGGCGGCGTGGGCGTACCAACTGCCCTCAGCGTGACGGTCGGTACCGTACTCACCCTGGTCGTGGCCGCGATCGTGCAGATGATCTTCGGCGAACTCTTCCCCAAGAACCTTGCGATCGCCGACCCGGAGCCGCTCGCCCGGTCCCTGGCCCGCTCGACGACCATTTACCTGGCCGCGTTCGGGTGGCTGATCACCGTCTTCGACCGCTCGGCGAACCTGCTGCTGCGGGCGCTCAAGATCGAACCCGTACACGACGTGGACTCCACGGCGAACGCTCAGGACCTCGAACGCATCATCGCGGATTCCCGCCTCAGCGGCGACCTCACCGGGGAGATGTCGACCTTGCTCGACCGTATTCTGGACTTTCCGCAGCACACCGTCGAGCACGCCATGATTCCGCACTCGCAGGTGGGTGTGGTGCATCCAGAGACATCCGTCGCCGCGGTGCGCGCCCTGATGGCGCGAGCACACACCCGCTACCCGGTGATCGACGCGCGGGATGAGCCCGTGGGCGTGGTTCACCTCGTCGACTTACTCAAGACCAACGTGGACGAATCTGCACCCGTCACGACGATCATGCGCCCCGCCATCGTGCTGCCCACCCTCATGACGCTGCCCGACGCGCTGGAGCAGCTCACCGCGGCCCACAACGAGCTCGCCTGCGTCATCGACGAGTACGGCGGATTCGCCGGCGTGCTGACGCTGGAAGACCTGGCCGAGGAGCTCGTCGGGGAGATCACCGACGAGCACGACGCGGGGTCGACATCCGTCGTCGAAGCGGATGCCGGCGACGACACCGTCTGGATCATGGGCGGAGACGTGCACGTCGACGAAGCCGAACGGGCGCTCGGCTACGACCTGCCGCGCGGTGATTACGAAACCGTCGCCGGTCTGCTCATCGCCCAGCGCGGCGCGCTGCCGCGAGCCGGCGACATCGTGCGGGTCGAGCTGCCGGTGCCGCCGGCGGACCTGGTGCATGACGAACCGATGGTGCGGGTGGTCGAATGCGAGGTGCTGGAACTGACCCGACGCGTGCCCAGCCGGGTGCGCGTGAGCCTGATCGAAACGGCCGGCGCCACCGCCGACATCGCCGCAAGCAAGGAGCAGAACGATGAGTAACCCGTGGCTCGTTTTTGCCGCCACCGTGCTGCTGATCGCCCTGAGCGCTTTTTTCGTCGTGATCGAATTCGCGCTGCTCGGCGCCCGGCGACACCGCCTTGAAGCGTCCGCGGCCACCAGCCGCTCGGCGCGGGCCGCGCTGCGCGGGGTCAACGAACTGACCGTGATGCTCGCCGGCGCCCAGCTCGGCATCACCGCGTGCACGTTCGCACTCGGTGCCGTCACCAAACCGGCCGTAGACGCCTGGCTCGGACCCATCTTCGCGTCCTGGGGCATGGCCGACTGGCTGGCCGACGGTGCCGCGTTCGGGCTGTCACTGCTGATCGTGACCTTCCTGCACCTGGTCATCGGTGAGATGGCGCCCAAGTCCTGGGCCATCGCGCACCCGGAACGGTCCGCGATTCTCATCGGAGTGCCGGCACGGGTATTCGTGTGGTTCTTCCGTCCGCTGCTCATCTGGGTCAACAGCATCGCCAACAGGCTCGTGGCCGCGACCGGCGTGCAACCCGTGGAAAGCGCGGCGGTCGGCGGTCAGGACGCTCAGACCATCCGGCACCTGGTGGAGCATTCCGCAAAGTCCGGAGCCCTCGAGCAGTCGTTGCGCCGACAGATTTCCGGCGTGATCGATCTGGAGACCCTGACGGTCGACGCGCTCATCTCGCCGCAGTCAAGCCCCACGTCGGTGGCGACGGATGCGACGGTGGCCGACGTGCGCACCGCCGGCGCGAAATCGGGTCATATGCGCATCCTGCTCGCGGGCGCGCACAACGGTCCTCCGAGCGTCGTGCACGTGCGCGACACCCTGGTGGAACCGGCCGAACGGCCGGCCGGGGAACTGGCCCGTGCGGCGTTCCTGCTGCCGTCGGGCACGCCGGTGTACGAGGCGCTGGCTCGCATGCGGGCCTCGAGCGAACAGCTCGCCGTCGTGATGGACGGTGAGCGCTTCGTCGGGGTGGTGACCCTGGCCGACGTGCTACGACGGGTATTGCCGAGCGCACGAGTCTGACGGAGGGGCTTGTCGCGGTGCCGCAGCATCCGCTACCATAACGTTTATCGATATTGCCGATGAGCGTCAGGAGCCCCATGAGCATCACCCAGCGAACCCCGCCCCCAGCGGTCGCGGCCTCGTCGCGCGCGATCGTTTGGGTCGTTTTCGTCGCATCCGTACTGGGCGGCCTGGTCACCCTCGGGCTCGGCACGGCCTCGATCGTCACGTCGACCGCCGCGGGACGCATCACGTTGGCACTCACGACGCTGGGCACGCTTCCCGCCGAAGCGGATGCCGGCACCGCCCGCCTGGTGACCGGCCAGTACGAGTCGGCGCAGGTCACGGTCGAGAACCTCACCCCGGGCACCCTGGCCACGTCCCTGTCCGGGCAGGCCATCGGGGTGCTCACACAGGTCGCCGTGGCTGCCGCGCTGGCCGTACTGTGCTGGTCGCTGCTGCGGCCGACCCCGTTTCGCCGCAGCCTGAGCGGTGTCGTCGTGTCGGCCGGAGCCGTCGTACTGATCGGCGGGGTGCTGCAGCTGGGCCTGTCAACGCTGTCGTCGTGGATGGTGGCGGACCAGCTCAACGGCAGTGACACCGGCCCAGGCACCGTGGACCCCGGCTTCTGGCCGATGATGGCGTCCGTGGATGCCACCTTCGTCGGGGTGGGGTTGGCCCTGCTGCTGGCGGGGCTCGCCTTCGAGTACGGTGAGCGGCTGCAGCGTGACACGGCAGGGCTGGTGTAGTGGCGGCGACCGAGTCGGGCGCCATCCATTGCCGGCTGGATGAGCTGCTGGCCGAGCGCGGCCTGACCCTCACCCGGCTCAGCGAGCTGGTCGGGGTGAGCGTGGTGAACCTGTCGGTTCTCAAGAACGACCGGGCCCGGGCCATC
>JBBQYN010000262.1:0-3909 GCA_038208655.1 Actinomycetales bacterium | reverse complement strand
CGGTGAGCATCAGGCGACGCTCACGTTCTGCGTATTGCAGGCAGCGCCGACGGTTTCGGTGGCGACATGCCGTTCCAGCGCTGCCCGCAGGGCGGCAAGTGGAGATGGCCGTTGACGCGGCGAAACTGCTTGCTGGCCACGCCCATGCCGGCGGCGCACCAGCGCAACGCCATCTGCCCAGCACGCCAGAGCTTGACGTTCTTGGCTGCGTTCGGCTGGTTCACCTACCAACCGCTGGCCGGCGCCGCGCACAGTCCTGGCATCACCGAGCTATGAGGTTTCCGAGGCTGTGCGCACGCGGACGATGACCGTCCGGGTCGTGAGGACTACGGGCGTGAGTAGATCGCGGTGCCTGTGCCACCGTTTGGACCCCAACCATCCTTTTCCCGCTCCCGCCGCGTGTAGAACCGGGTCTGTATAAGCGTGGCCTGTCCAGGGGTGGCCGGAGGTCATGCGGAGCACCGGAGCGCAGCGGAGGCCCTTGACAGGGCGCGCGCGGAACCGATGCTGATACATCGCGGGAGGGGGAGATAACCATCTCAGGACCGGAAGCCGGCCGGGCGGCTCTCACAATACGAGCAGGGACTGTCGATCGCGCGATTGATGATCCGGTCCACGTTCAGCGGCGGCACTATCGCCGCGGTGCGGTGGCAGCGGGTGCATAACGATGTGCGTGGGCTCATCCGTTTGATGGGTCGCCAGGGCGTTTTGTTGAACCAGCTGACGGCGGCAACGCACGCCACGGGGCAGGCCCCGTTAGAGCTGGAGCCGACGTTGCGGGCTATGCAGCGAGTCATTGCCCGCACTGAGGCGTTAGCCGAGTCGATTGACCCGGACGCATGATCGCCAAGGTGTGCACGCCGGGCACGGATCTGGGCCGGGGGATGAGTTACCTGTTAGGCCCTGGGCAAAATAACGAGCATTCGGATCAGCGAGTTATTGCTAGTACGGGCGCCGAGGTGTTGGACGGTCCGGATTCTTTGTGGTTCCCGGGGGATGACGCAATGATGCACGCAGGTAAGGAGTGGCGTTTCAGCGCGAGCCGCGCGTTGGGTCGCGATATGGAATCGGATTGGGCTGAGCAGCACGAATCGTTGTTGGTCGCTGCCGGCGGTCGGGGCCCTAAGGGAAACGGGGACGGGTTACCGGTCGAGCCACGGAAGCCGGTGGTCATTGATCGTGGGGGGGAACTGTTGGTGGACGAACCGTGGGAGGGCGGGGCTGAGGTAACCCAGCGTCCGCACGTTTTCCACGCGGTCCTTTCTCTGAGCGCCGCTGAAGGCGAATTGAGCGACGAGCAGTGGGGTCGCATGGCCGCTGAGTACATGGAGGGAATGGGATTAACGGGGGTTGCTGGTCAGCCGGACGTTGCGTGGGCGGCTGTACGGCATGGGCTCTCGACCAACGGGAACGACCACATTCACATCATGGCCAGCAAGGTCAATAGTGCCGGGGTGTGGTGGGACGAGAGTTACTGGAAGTTGAAGTCCCGGGCGGCCGCAGACCGCATCGAAGAACGGTACGGCCTGCGACCGGTCAAAGATTCAGCGCAGCAAAAGGCAGCCCCCGAGCCGTCGCGTGCTGACTTCCGACGCGCGAACTGGTGGGAGAATCCTAAAGAGCCGATCGATTCGTTGACGAAGGTGACGAACGTCGTGCGTTCCAGTGCCGCGAAGGCGAACACTGAGGCGCAGTTCATTAAGGACGTCCGCCGTCAGGGTGTGCGTATCCGGCCGCGTTTCACGGACGGTGGGCGTACCGAGGTGACGGGGTATTCGGTGACCGCGGACAAAGGTGCAGACGCTGGGTGGAAAGGCGGCGGCCAGTTAGGGGTCGATCTGAATCTGACCAATCTGCGCAAGACGTGGGAGGACACCCCGGCTAACCGGGCTGAGGCTTTACAACTGTGGACCCGGGCGGCGACGGTGCCTCCACGCGAGAAGACACCCGTGAACGTGAACCAGTGGAACACCGTGCAACAGCGCCTCGCCGGGCAAGCGGTTGCGCTGGAGAAGGTGGCTGCAGCCGATGGGCAGTGGCGTTCGGCGTCTCGTGACGCGGCCGCAGTGTGGGCGCAGTTGGCGTTGCAGTCTCAAGGGCCGGAGGCGGCCGCGTACTCAGCGGCTGCGCGTGAGATGGCTAGGGCCAGCCAAGACCGCCGGTATCAAGGGCGGGCCACGGCCACGGGCCATGCGAGACGCCGCACGACACCTGTCGCTGTTAGCGATGGCCGGCTCACCATCGAGCGTGCGGGGAACGCTGGCGGTGGTCGAGCAGATGATGCGCATCACCGAAGCCGTGCGAGCAGCGCAAGAAGCACGCGGTGAAAGAGTGCGCGCCGAGCGGGTTGCCACCGTCCAGAACGGCCAGTTAGGTCAGGTTCAGCAGCGGCTGCGGACGAGAGCGGAATCGTTGGGCATCGCCGGCCAAGCACCAACGCTGACGTCGATGGGTGTCACTGGACGCCCAGGCACCAGAACGGCAGGGACCCGAACGGACCAACCCGACCAAGCCCGAGATGACAGGGGACGATGATGGCTGATCACGACATAGACGAAGGTGCGCAGGTACTGAGTCAACAGGCCCGGATGGCGATGATGATCGCCGGGCGAATGGTCGAAATGGCCGCGCGGCGTCGAGTCGACCAGGACCGCGCCGCTACTGACGACGCACGCGATCGGGCCAACGCCGCGAGCAGGCAAGCGGACCGACTCGACCGCCAAGACCGCTCCGCCACCCGAGAAATGTCTCGGGTCGGCGTCAAGGAACAGGACCGCGCGCGGCAGGCAGCGCCCCAGGTCTACGGGCCGTTAACGAACCCTCGCACCTTCGCTGCGGCCGAACCCGAAACGGTGGCCGCCGGATACACATTGGCGAAAGTCTGGGAACAAAGTGACCCTCGTGCCGCTACCGCCGTCGAGCAGATCGACGGGCTGTGCGAAGACCGGTGGGGCGTACCCGCGCGCCGCCTAACCCATGGCATGGGCTCGCAGAACGAGCAAGACGGTCAGCCACGCACCGCTGCCCGGGAGGCACCACGCGACATGCTCGAGCGTGCACGCGATGAGCGGTGGCGCGAACGAGGAAGCAGTGAAGATCTGGCCGCGGCATGGCAAGCGGCCAGCGCCGCCGGGGACACCCGCACCCGCGAAGCGTTGGAGACCACGATGGGCACCCGCTTCGAGGTCGACGTCGAGGACTACCTACGCCAGGTGCGTCAGGGCCAAGAAAACCAAGCAGTGCCCGGTGATGTGGCGTGGCTGGCCACCCAGAATCAGTCTGATCTCGTGCAGGCCCGCAGAGAGAATGGCCGCGCCGACAATGAGCAGGCAATGGTGGGCAGGTTTGACCAGGACCTAGCCGAGGAACGGACCAATGATCCGGCAGGGGAACGGTTCAACGCCAAGTCCGACACGGGCGTGCAAGACACTTCAGCGCTTCAAGCGGGACGAGCCGAAGCAACAGGAGAGGCGGCCCGCCACCACATCGCAGCTGACGCAGCCGCCGCCCAGGCGGCACCAGGTAGCCGCGTCGACCTCGACGCGATGCGAGCCAACAACGTGCCGCCAGCGGCCGTAGAGGCCCGTCTGCGCACCGCGCCGGCGTTCGGGACCAGGACCGTCGATGGTGTGCGTGACGCCAACCAGAAATCTGCGCCGAAGGCCGGTACCCGCACACGCGCGCCTGTTAAAAGTCAGGACCGTGGTCGGTTCTAGTGGCTTTGGCCGTCGGAGTTGACTGCAATTTTGTTACGGGGTTTCGAAGATGCTCGTGGAGGTGACCCCGTTCGGTTCGGTGATCGCGCACGATGAGAGGACAACAACCTCCTCGCCGTTGATCGTGGCCGTCGCAGCGTGGACGTCAGTTGTCCGAGAACGCAGCACATATTGGCTTGGCAAGGTCATGGTG
>JBBQYN010000261.1:0-3918 GCA_038208655.1 Actinomycetales bacterium | reverse complement strand
GGGCCGAGCACCTTCGCTCCGGCACCCACGGTGACCCCGTTCTGCACGGTCGGATGCCGCTTGTCACCGCGCAGCGCTCCCTTCCAGCTCTTCGCGCCCAGCGTCACGCCGTGATACAACATCACGTCGTCGCCGATCTCGGCGGTTTCACCGATCACAACGCCCATGCCGTGATCGATGAACAAGCGCCGGCCGATGGTCGCGCCGGGATGAATCTCAATGCCGGTGGAGAACCGCGCCCACTGCGAGAGCAGCCGGGCGGGCAACCTCAGGTTCGCCCGCCACAGACGGTTCGCGACGCGATAGGTCCAGACGGCATGCAGCCCGCTGTACGCGAGCACGATCTCCGCGGTGCTGCGTGCAGCAGGGTCATGAGACCGCGCTGCCGCGACATCCTCTCGGATGTGCGACAACGCTGCCCTCGAACCGATGCGTCGCGCCACGTTCGGGCGGCCTAGTCCAGCAGGTCTTCGTACAGCACGGTGGAGATGTAGCGCTCACCGAAGCCGGGAATGACAACCACGATCGTCTTGCCGGCGTTCTCGGGCCGCTGGGCCAGCTGCAGGGCGCCCCAGACGGCTGCGCCGCCGGAGATGCCGCCGAGGATGCCCTCGTCGGTGCCGAGCGAGCGCGCCGTCGCGAGGGAATCCGCCAGGGTCACGTCGAGAATCTCGTCGTAGATGGTGCGGTCCAGAGTTTCGGGCACGAAGTTCGCGCCGAGACCCTGAATCTTGTGCGGTCCCGGAGCGCCGCCGGTGAGGATGGGGGAATCAATGGGCTCCACACCCACGACGAGCAGGCCGGGCTTGCGCTCCTTGAGCAGCTGACCGGTGCCCGACACGGTTCCGCCGGTGCCGATACCGGCCACGAGAATGTCGACGGCTCCGTCGGTGTCGTTCCAGATTTCGACGCCGGTGGTGGCGCGGTGAATGGCGGGGTTGGCCGGGTTGGTGAACTGGCTGGCCAGAACGGCACCGGGCGTTTCGTCCACGATCGCCTGGGCGGTCTCAACGGCACCGCGCATGCCGGCAGCGCCGGCGGTCAGCACGATCCGAGCGCCGTACGCGCGCATCATCACCCGGCGTTCCTTGCTCATGGTCTCGGGCATGGCCAAAATCACGTTGTAGCCACGGGCGGCGCCGACCATGGCCAGGGCGATGCCGGTGTTGCCGCTGGTCGCTTCGACGATGGTGCCCCCGGGCTTGAGCGAACCGTCGGCTTCGGCGGCGTCGACGATGGCGACGCCGATACGATCCTTCACGCTGCTGGAGGGGTTGTAGAACTCCAGTTTCGCCAGCACTGTCGCGCCGAGGCCGGCCGTGAGGCGGTTGAGCTGCACGAGCGGGGTGCCGCCCACAGCCTTGGTGATGTCGGAATAAATCTTCTGGGGCATCGAAGCAACTTTCACTCGGGGGATCGGCCGATTTCAGCCTAGGCGCACGGGCCGTCTCAGGCCCGTGCGTTACATTCCACTACGTGACTTCAACAGATGCAGAGCCGTTAAATTCCGCCGCACCCGCGTTCCCCCAAACCGCACCGACCCCGCCGGCGCCCGCTGCGGGCGCCCTCCCGGGCACCGTCGACCTGATCCGGGCCTGGGCCATCGCCCGCCTGGACGCGGCCGGTATCACCGACCCGGCCGTTGACGCGGAACTCCTGATCGGCCATGTGCTCGACAAAAGCCGCGGCGAAGTGCAGGCGGCCGGCATCATGCGTGCCGCCCTTTCCGAAGCGGATGCCGCCGCCATCGCGACCCTGCTCGCTCGCCGCGCCACCCGGGAACCGTTGCAGCACATCACCGGCCGGGCCCCGTTCCGCCGAATGGAGCTGTTCGTAGGACCCGGCGTGTTCGTGCCCCGTCCCGAAACGGAACAGGTCGCCCAGATCGCCATCGACGCACTGCGGGCCACGGCAGACCCGCAGCCCATCGGTGTGGACCTCGGCACCGGCAGCGGCGCCATCGCGCTGGCGCTGGCCACGGAAGTGCCGCACGCCCGCGTCTACGCCTGCGAGAACTCCGCCGACGCGTTCCCGTGGACCACACGCAATTTCACCCGGATCGGCGCCGCCAACGCCACGCTCGTGTTCGCCGACCTTGCCGACGCGCTGCCCGAACTCAACGGCACCGTCGCCGTCGTGATCAGCAACCCGCCGTACATTCCTGCCGACGCGATTCCCCGCGACCCCGAAGTGCGCCTCTTCGACCCGGCACACGCCCTCTTCGGGGGGCCCGACGGCCTCGATGTGGTGCGCCAGGTCTCACAGACCGCCCTGCGCCTGCTGCGGCCCGGGGGAGCCCTCGTGATCGAACACGGCGAACTGCAGGGCCGCGCCATTCGAGATCTGCTCGCCAGCGACGGATGGCGCGCCACGGCCACCCATCCCGACTACACCAGTCGAGATCGTGCGACCACGGCGGTGCGGCCCTGAACCCGGTTCCGACGAGCGCATTCGGCCCGGCGCAGCCGTCGCGTCGGACGGGACGCGCGCCCCGGTCGGCCGTGCCCCGGCCGGTCGCACAGGCCGCACTCGGCGCGCTGCACTACAATTGGCCCAAATGACTCGCATCTATGACTGCTCGGTCGACACAGAACACACCGCCGGGATGAGACTGGCGCGCTCGGCCATCGGCCGGGGCGCCCTGGTCGTCATACCCACGGACACGGTCTACGGCATCGCCGCCGACGCGTTCAGCCCGCAGGCAGTGCAGCGGTTGCTCGACGCCAAGGGCCGCGACCGAGACTCGCCACCGCCGGTGCTCATTCCGCGCCTGGCCGCCCTCGACGCCCTCGCCGAAAGCGTGCCCCAGCCGGTGCGGGATCTTGTGGCAGAATTCTGGCCCGGGGGACTGACCGTGATTCTCATCGCCCAACCGTCACTGGTCTGGGATCTCGGTGACACCCGCGGCACCGTCGCCCTGCGCATGCCGAGCAACCCTGTGGCCCTGGAACTGCTGGCCGAAACCGGGCCCCTCGCCGTGTCCTCGGCGAACCTGTCCGGCCTGCCCAGCGCGATCGACGCCATCGGCGCCGAAGAAATGCTCGGAACCTCCGTCTCGGTCTACCTCGACGGCGGCGTCGCCGGTCTGGGCTATGACCCGATCGGGGATCGCCCCGGAGACACCTCATCGACGATCATCGACGCCACCCGATTCGACTCCAACGGCGGCAAAGTACACATCGTGCGCAACGGCGTGATCTCCCGCGCGGCCATCGCCGCCGTCATCGGCGACGCCCTCGCCGACGAAGCCGCGCCTGACGCTGCTGAGGCCGCCGCCGACGAGGCCGCCGCCGACGAGGCCGCAGCCGACGAAGCCTCAGCCGACCAGGCCGCCGCACACGTGGCGCACGACGACGCAGACACCGATGTGCCGGGATCCGCGAGCACGGCTCCCGACCGACCCACCACCTGATCATGACCCTGTTCATGATCCTGGCGCTGGTCTCCGCGCTGGTGACCTTCGGTTTCTCGTTCGTCGTGCTCAAGCTGAGCCACCGTTACCGGCTCTACCCCAGCATCCGTGCCCGCGACGTGCACACCCGCCCCACTCCCCGGCTCGGCGGTATCGCGATGTTCCTGGGGATTCTGGTGGCCTTCGGGGTCGCATACCTCGTCGCCTCCCAGTTCGCCCCGCTGCGGCTGATCTTCGCGGACCCGTCTCAGATTCTCGCCATTCTCGGTGCCGCCCTTCTCATCGTGCTGCTCGGCGTGGCCGATGACATCTGGGACCTCGACTGGATGACCAAACTCGCCGGCCAGTTCATCGCCGCCGGCCTCGTGGCCTGGCAGGGCGTGCAGGTGCTGTCGCTGCCCATCGGGGGGCTCACCGTCGGGTCGGCCTGGATGTCCATCATGATCACCGTGGTCACCATCGTCGTGGTCATGAACATGATCAACTTCATCGACGGCCTCGACGGC